>NZ_JBWZET010000035.1:0-11044 GCF_056722145.1 Rhizomicrobium sp.
TTGTCTTCGAGTTCGTCGATGAAGCGGCGGCGCGGCGCAGTGTGGCTGGTGCGCTCGTCCAGCACTTTGCGGATGTGGGCGGCGAACGGCACGTTGGCGACGAGGGTGCGCTGGAAGATCACCTTGCGCACCTGGGTGTCGCTTTCGGCGAACAGCTTGCCCATGTGGGTGAGCTTGATGTCGCCGCCTTCCATGTCGCCGAGATGCAGCATCTGCAAGGCTTCGATGATGGGAAAGAGTTCGTCGACTTCGAGCTGCAGGTCGGAAGCGATGTCGGGAAGGTCGGCCTTGCCGTCGTAGGGCGGGGCGGCGAGCGCCTCGATCAGGCCCGACAATGTGGAGGTGGAAACCCGCGTGATCGGCGTGTCGGGAATATAGCCGGTCGCCTGCAGGCTGCGCTGGCGTTCGATCCGGCGCGCGGTCATTTCGACATAGATGCGATCGACGAAATCCTCGAATTTGGCATCGGCGCGATCGCGCGGATGGGCGAGGTCGATCCGGATGTCGGTGGTGACGCGGCCCGGATTGGAAGAGAAGATCAGGGCGCGGTCGCACATCTGCACCGCTTCCTCGATGTTGTGGGTGACCAGCAGGATCGATTTGATCGGCAGCTTTTTCTGCTGCCACAGCTCGATCAGGTCGGTGCGCAGGTTTTCGGCGGTCAGCACGTCGAGTGCCGAGAACGGCTCGTCCATCAGAAGAATGTTGGGATGCACGACCAGGGCTCGGGCGAAGCCGACGCGCTGGCGCATGCCGCCGGAGAGCTCGCGCGGATAGGCGCTTTCGTAGCCGTCGAGGCCGATCAGGTCGATCGCTTCCAGGGCGCGGGTGCGGATTTCCTTTTCCGGCAGGCCGAGCGCTTGGAGCCCAAGCTGCACGTTTTCGAGCACCGTCAGCCAGGGGAACAGCGCGAAGCTCTGGAACACCATCGAGATGCCGCTGGCCGGTCCGTCAATGGTATTGCCAAGATACGAAAGCGTGCCGGCTTGCGGCCGGGCGAGGCCGGCGATCAGGCGCAGCAGCGTCGATTTTCCCGAGCCGGAGCGGCCGAGCAGGCCGACGATCTCGCCCTCTTTCAGGGTCAGGTTGACGCCGTCGAGCACCAACAGTTCGTCGCCGCCGGGTTTGGGAAACGAGCGGCGCACATCGTGGACATCGAGCAGGATGTTGTCGTCCATATCCCGTTCTCCTTACGCCAGCCGGAACTTGCGTTCTGCATACCAATAGAGCGGCCGCCAGAACAGGCGGTTGACCACCACGACATAGAGGCACATCACGACAATGCCGATGACGATCTTCTTGAAATCGCCCGCCGTGGTCGCGTCGGCGATATAGGCGCCGAGGCCGTAGGCGTGCAGGGTCTTGTCGCCCCAGCTTGCCACTTCGGCGACGATCGCCGCGTTCCACGATCCGCCCGAGGCGGTGATGGCGCCGGTGACGTAATAGGGCAGCACGGCGGGCAGGCCCACCGTCTTCCACCACAACCAGCCTTTGACCTGGAAATTGGCCGCGGCGTCGCGCAGTTCGCGCGGCAGGGCGCTGGCGCCGGCGATGACGTTGAACAGGATGTACCACTGCGTTCCCAGCACCATCAGCGGCGACAGCCAGATGTCGGGGTTGAGGTTGCCGAGCACGATCAGCGACACCGCGATCGGAAACACCAGATTGGCCGGGAAGGCGGCGAGGAACTGGGCGATCGGCTGAATCACCTGGGCCAGATGCGGCCGCAGGCCGATATAGATGCCGATCGGCGTCCACACCACGCTGGCGATGGCGATCAGCACGACGACCCGCACCAGCGTCGCCAAGCCGCGCAAGCCGGCATCAAGGAGTTCCGGTCCGCTCAAGGAGGAGCCGACGAAGCGGACCACATGCCAGGTCACCCAGCCGCCGAGCACGGCAATGGCCCCGTACCACACCAGATTTCCCAGCCGCGACGGTGCCGCTTCGGCGGGGCGCTGGCGGATGGCGGGGGCTTTGAGGGTGAAGCTCCAGCGCATCAGCAGGCCGAACGGGTGCGACAGCCAGTCCAGCAGCTTGGAGCGCCGATACATGGTCAGGGCCCAGGATTCGGGCGCTTCGTCGCCGGGCTCGGAATCGATGCGGAAGCGGTCGGCCCAGGCGACCAGCGGCCGGAACAGGAGCTGATCGAAGATGACGATCACCACCAGCATGGCGACGATGGCCCAGCCGATGGCGATGAGGCTCTTGGCGGCGATGGCGGTGGCGATATAGGAGCCGATGCCGGGCAGCGACACCGTCGTCGGGCCGACGCTGATGGCTTCGGACAGGGTCACGAAGAACCAGCCGCCAGACATGCTCATCATCATGTTCCAGACCAGCTGCGGCATGCCGAACGGCGCCTCGATGCGCCAGAACCGGGTCCAGGCGCTCAGCCGGAAGGTCTTGCCGGCCTCGGTCAGCTCGGTCGGGACCGTCCGCAAGGACTGGTAGAAACTGAACGCCATGTTCCACGCCTGACTGGTGAAAATGGCGAAAACCGCTGCGATTTCAGCCCCCAGGATGCGCCCCGGGGCGAGCGACATGAAAAACACCACGGTGACCGAAATGAACCCCAGGATCGGCACCGATTGCAGGATATCGAGCAGCGGGATCAACAGCATGCCGGCGCGCGGAGATTTTGCCGCCCAGGCCGCGTAGGTGAAGGTGAACAGCAGCGAAAACCCCATCGCCACCAGCATCCTGAGGGCGGTGCGGAAGGCATAATGGGGTAGTGCCGCCGGATCGAGCGTGATGCCGTTGGCGGTGGCGGCGGCGATCGGCTGCAACAGTTCGTGGCTGGCTTCGGCCATCAGGATGATGAGGCCGAACACCAAGAGGGCCGCCAGCACGTCCCACGAGCGCGGCAAAAGCCGCCGGGTCTCGATTGAGACAGGTGCCAGTATCTTCATGCCGGAAGCGCTCGTGAGGGCGGGCTTGCACGTAACCACATGGCAGGGCTTGGGGCAAAATGAAAGTTCGGACACAACTGCCCGTTTTGACGGGCTTTTTCGGTGCGGCCGGCGGCGGTTAATTTTCGCCGCAGGAACAGGGGTTTGACTTGCGCGGCTCGGCGGTTCCGGCATAAATACGCCGGCAAAGCGAGGACCCTCTCGCCTGTTCATGGGCGCTTAAGGGCGATTCGTTAAAAGTTTAGCGAGCTGAAAACTCGGCGGGCGGAACGGCGATCCGGCGATGACGCAAGGTGTGGCCAGGCATGATGAAAGCTGCGGGTTCTCCGCAGGCATGCCCATGCGCGCGCGTACGCCCCGTCCTTCTCTCGGTTTGCCGCGTTGCGAGCTTCTCCTCCTTAGATGCCCCTAGGCGCCGGCAGGTGCGATGCTTCGCACCGGGTGTTTAGGGGAGGTCGTACGAAAGGAGAGATCGAAGCCGCTGAAAGCGGTGAACGGAAGGAATGTATTGGCCATGACCACGACATCAACCGACACGAACCCAGCCCAGGAAAATCGCGTCCGCATTTTCGACACCACGCTGCGTGACGGCGAGCAATCGCCCGGCGCGGCGATGACGTTCGAAGAAAAACTCCAGGTCGCCGATTGTCTCGATGCCCTCGGCGTCGACATCATCGAGGCGGGTTTCCCGATTTCGAGCCAGGGCGATTTCGACGCCGTGTCCGAGATCGCGCGCCGGGTAAAGAATGCCTCCGTGTGCGGATTGTCCCGCGCCGGCTTCAAGGACATCGACCGTGCCGCCGAGGCGGTGAAGCACGCCCAGCGTCCGCGCATCCACACCTTCATTTCGACCAGCCCCGTGCACATGAAGCACAAGCTGAACATGGGCGCCAACGCCGTGCTCGATGCGGTCGGCGCCTCGGTCACCCATGCGCGCAATCTCGTCGGCGACGTGCAGTGGAGCGCCGAAGACGCCACCCGCACCGAACGCGATTTCCTCTGCCAGTGTGTTGAGCTCGCCATCCGCTCCGGCGCCACTACGATCAACATTCCCGACACCGTCGGCTATGCGACGCCGCAGGAGTTTTTCGAGCTCATCACCATGCTGTTCAACCGGGTGCCGAACATCGACAAGGCGGTGATTGCCACCCATTGCCACAACGACCTCGGATTGGCCGTCGCCAATTCGCTGGCTGGCGTTCTGGCCGGCGCCCGGCAGGTGGAATGCACCATCAACGGCATCGGCGAACGCGCCGGCAATGCGGCCCTCGAAGAAATCGTCATGGCGCTCAAGGTCCGCAAGGATTTGATGCCGTTCGCGACGGGCATCAATACGCGCGGCCTGTCGAAAGCCTCCAAGCTGGTGTCGAACGTCACCAACTTCCCGGTGCAGTACAACAAGGCGATCGTCGGCAAGAACGCCTTCAGCCACGAAAGCGGCATTCACCAGGACGGCATGCTGAAGAACGTGGAAACCTACGAGATCATGCGTCCCGAGGAAGTGGGCGTGAAGGAAACCTCGCTGGTGCTGGGCAAGCTGTCGGGCCGCCACGCCTTCAAGGACAAGCTGTCGCTGCTCGGCTACGACCTCAGCGCCGCCGCCTTCGAAGATGCCTTCCGCCGCTTCAAGGCGCTGGCCGACAAGAAGAAGAACGTGTTCGACGACGACATCGTCGCGCTGGTCGATGACGAGATCGGCCGCGCCCAGGACCTCATCGTGGTCAAGGCGCTGAAAATCATGACCGGGGTCGGGATTCCGCCGTCGGCCGAGATGACGCTGACCATCGAGGGCGAGGACAAGACGGCGGAAGTTACCGGCGATGGTGCCGTCGATGCGACCTTTAATGCCATCCGCGAACTCTATCCCCACACCGTCAACCTGCAGCTCTATCAGGTGCAGGCGGTGACCGAGGGGACCGACGCCCAGGCGCACGTCAGCGTCCGGCTCGAAGAGGATGGCCGCACGGTTATGGGGCGTGGTGCCGACACCGATACATTGGTGGCATCGGCCTACGCTTATGTTAATGCACTC
Organism: Rhizomicrobium sp.; assembly: GCF_056722145.1. Classification (NCBI taxonomy): domain Bacteria; kingdom Pseudomonadati; phylum Pseudomonadota; class Alphaproteobacteria; order Micropepsales; family Micropepsaceae; genus Rhizomicrobium; species Rhizomicrobium sp. Next base: position 4,945 of record NZ_JBWZET010000035.1, read on the forward strand.
AACAAACTCTTGGTGAAACGCAAGAAGCTGGCGCCGGAAGCGCTCAACGTCGCGAAATAGGATTATCCCGGCTCCGCGGGCACGCTTCGGGGCCGGGTCGCTCGTTTGAGGGTTTCAGGGCCGCTTCACGAAAGGAATGGCAGGTTAAGCATGTTCGGCAGTCTTCTCGGCGCGCTGTCGAGCGATATGGCGATCGATCTCGGGACCGCGAATACCCTGGTCTACGTCAAGGGTCGCGGCATCGTTCTCAATGAACCGTCGGTCGTCGCCACGATCAATCGAGGGGGCAAGAAGCAGGTCCGTGCGGTCGGCAACGACGCCAAGATGATGCTGGGTCGTACCCCGGGCAACATCGAGGCGATTCGGCCGATGCGCGACGGCGTCATCGCGGATTTCGAAGTTGCGGAAGAGATGATCAAGCACTTCATCCGCAAGGTCCACAACCGGCGCTCGTTCGCCAATCCGATGATCATCGTCTGCGTGCCGTCGGGCTCGACGGCGGTGGAGCGGCGCGCCATCCAGGAATCGGCCCTGTCGGCCGGCGCCCGGCGCGTGTTCCTGATCGAGGAGCCGATGGCGGCGGCGATCGGCGCCGGGCTGCCGGTGTCCGAGCCAACCGGCTCGATGGTGGTCGATATCGGCGGCGGCACCACCGAAGTCGCGGTGCTGTCGCTCGGCGGCATCGTCTATTCGCGGTCGGTCCGCGTCGGCGGCGACAAGATGGACGAGGCGATCATCGCCTACATCCGGCGCCACCAGAACCTGCTGATCGGCGAGGCTTCGGCCGAGCGCATCAAGAAGGAGATCGGCTCGGCAGCCCCGCCGGCCGACGGCACCGGCGTGACCCTGGAAATCAAGGGCCGCGACCTTTTGAACGGCGTGCCGAAGGAAATCACCATTACCCAGCGTCACATCGCCGAAGCCCTGGCCGAGCCGGTCGGGCAGATCATCGAGGCGGTCAAGGTGGCGCTGGAGGCGACCCCGCCGGAACTGGCGGCCGATATCGTCGACAAGGGCATCGTCTTGACCGGCGGCGGCTCGCTGCTCGCCAATCTCGACCAGATGCTGCGCGAAGAAACCGGATTGCCGGTTTCGATTGCAGATGATCCTCTATCGTGCGTGGCGCTCGGCACCGGTCGGGTGCTGGAAAACGCCAAAGTGATGCGGCACGTTCTATCAACTGCCTTCTGATAGCCTCCCGGGTGTCGGACGGAGGTCGGTAAGGGTATGGGCAACGGCAGCTGGAGGATTTCGCGGTCGCGAGGCAGAGCCCATCTGCCGCTCGCCGTCGTGGCCGTCCTCGCGGTGGCCCTGATCCTGTTCGGCAAGGCCAAGTCGTCGCTGTTCGACGATGCCCGCACCAATGTCGGCGACTGGATGCGTCCGGCGCTCAGCTTCACCCGCGAGCCGATGCAGGTGGTGGGGCGCTGGATGTCCTCGATCGGCGACTTCTTCTGGGTCTACCAGGAGAATATGCGCCTGAAAGAGGAAAACGCCCGGCTGCGCCAATGGCACAACACGGCGTTGGTGCTCGACGAGCGGCTCAAGCGCTACCAGCTGCTGCTGCACGCGGTGCCCGATCCGGCGATGTCGAGCGTCGTGGCGCGGGTGATCGGGCGGACCAACTACCCGTTCCGCCAGACCATCATTCTCGACGCCGGCCGGTCCAACGGCATCAGGCCGGGGCAGGCGGTGATCGACCAGCGCGGCATGATCGGCCGCGTCTACCTCACCGGCGAGCGCACTGCGTGGGTGATTCTGCTTTCCGACCTCAACAGCCATATTCCGGTCTCGATCGAGCCCAACACCGATCAGGCGATCATGAGCGGCGACAATTCGCCGATGCCGCAGATCGAGGCGCTCGCGCACGGCGTCCAGCTCAAGGCCGATGCCCAGGTCGTCACCTCGGGCGATGGCGACATTCTGCCGGCCGGCATTCCGATCGGCGTCATCGTGCCCGACGGCAAGAATTATCGCGTCGCCCTGTTTGCCGACCAGACCACGGCGCAGGACGTCGAAGTGGTCGATTTCAAGCTCCGGCCGGAGCATATGCCGGCGCTAAGCCTGCAGCAGTTGCCGGTGACCGCCGCCGGCCTGCCGCCCGCCGCGCCGCCGCAGCCCGGAGCCGGCCTGTTGCCGCAGCCGGTGCTGCAGCCGCCGCCGCCGGTGTTCAAGGCGCCGGTACAGACGCCGGCCAAGCCCGGAACGCCGCCGCCCGCCGGCGCCGACGCCGAGCCGGATAATCAGTGAGGCCGCAATGGAACGATTGGGCGGCTTCTTTCATACCCGGGTTTTTGCCAATGCCGTGCCGGTGCTGTTCGGCCTGATCGGCGTTGTCATCACGAACCTGCCGATCTCGATGGTCGGGGTGTGGATTCCGTCGCCGATGTACGCGCTGATGCCGATCTATTTCTGGTGCCTGGTGCGTCCCGACCTGATGAGCCCGGGCTGGGCCTTTGTCATCGGCGTGGTGCACGATGTGCTGTCGGGCGGCCCGCCGGGCGCCTGGGCGGCGTCGTTCGTGGCGACCTATGCCGTGATCGACAAGCAGCGCGATGCCTTTGCCGGCCTTTCGGGCTGGGGCGCAGTGCTCGGATTTGCCACTGCCACCCTGATCGCCTGCTCCGCGAATTATCTGATCAACTCGCTGCTGTCGTGGAAATTCCTGCCGGCGAACGACTCGATCAGCGCCTTTGCCGTAACCTCCTTGATGTATGCGCTGGCTTTGCCGTTTCTTGGCTGGGTCCATCGCCGCGTGGTCGGTCCGCTCCGGAGCGATTTCTGATGCCGCTGTTCGACCGCAAAGACAAAAGCCGCTACGCCAGTTTCACCCGGCGCACGCTGATGTTGTCGGGGGCGATGGGCGGCATTTTTGCGGTGTTGGGCGGCCGGCTCTATCAGCTGCAGATTCTCAACGGCAAGGAATACCTCGTCGACGCCGAGAACAACCGCATCAGCCAGCGGTTCATTTTCCCGCCGCGCGGGCGCATTTTCGACCGTTTCGGCACCGAATTGGCCACCAACCGGCGCAACTACCGTGTCGTGATCGTCGCCGAACTCGCCAAGCAGGGCGTCGAAACGGCGCTCGATGCCGTCGGGCGCATCATCGAGCTTGACCCCGATCGCAAGGCGCGGGTGCTGCACGACATCGCCGTCAACAAGAAGTTCGCCCAGGTTCCGATCGCCGAAAACCTGTCGTGGGAAGAGTTCGCCCGCATCAACCTGCATCTGCCCTATCTGCCGGGGGTGCAGACCGATGTCGGCGAAACCCGCTCCTATCCCTATGGCACCGAGATGAGCCATGTCCTCGGCTATGTCGCGGCGGCGAACCAGCAGGACATCGACAAGGACGACGACCCGTTGCTGGCGCAGCCCGGTTTCCGCATGGGCAAGCGCGGCATCGAAAAGCAGTACGAAGACGAGATGCGCGGCCAGGCCGGCGCCTCGCGGGTGGAGGTCAACGCCTACGGCCGTGTCGTCAACGAGCTGTCGGCGGTGCCTTCGGCGCCCGGCAAGGACGTTTGGCTGAGCATCGACTGCCAGCTGCAACGCTTCACCGAGGAGCGCCTCGGCCAGGAGAGTGCCGCCTGCGTGGTGATGGATTGCGCCACCGGCGACGTCTTGGCGCTGGCGTCGACGCCCGGCTACGACCCCAATCTGTTCAACGTCGGCATATCCAATGTGGCGTGGAACGAACTCAACACCAACGACCACCGGCCGATGTTCAACAAGGCGCTGTCGGGGCGTTATCCGCCGGGTTCGACCTTCAAGCCGGCGATGGCGCTGGCGGCCTATGACAACGGCCTTGCCGATCTGCACGTCAATTGCACCGGCGCCATGACGATCGGCAACCACACCTTCCACTGTTGGCAGAAGAAGGGTCACGGCGGTGTCGATCTCAAGCGCGGCATCCAGGTGTCGTGCGACATCTTCTTCTACGAAGTCGCCCGCCGCCTCGGCATCGACAAGATGGAGGCCGCGGCGCGCGCCCTCGGCCTTGGTGCCGCCACCGGCATCGAACTGCCGGGCGAGAGTTCGGGATTCATCCCCAGTGCGGCCTGGAAGCTGCAGCGCTACGGCGTGCCATGGCAGCTCGGCGATTCGATCAGCGCTGGCATCGGCCAGGGTTATGTCGTGGTGACGCCGATCCAGCTTTGCACCATGGCGGCGCGGCTGGCGTCGGGCAAGGCGCTGACCCCGCGTATTGCCCATGTCGTCGGCAACCGCTTCCAGCCGCAGCCGATGCCGGGCAACCTGCCGTTTTCGGCCGAGGCGTTCGCCGCGGTGCGCGAGGGCCTGTGGAAGGTGTGCAATGAGGCCGGCGGCACCGCCTATGCCTGGCGCATCACCGAGCCGGGGTTCGAGATGGCGGGCAAGACCGGCACCGCCCAGGTCCGCGTCATCACCAAGCAGGAACACGATGCCGGCGTGCGCAAGAACGAGTCGCTGCCGTGGAACCTGCGCGATCATGCGCTGTATTTCGCGTTCGCCCCGGCTTCGGCGCCACGCTATGCCTGCATGGTGCTGATGGAACACGGCGCCGTCGTCACCCATCCGCATGTCCAGATGGCGCGCGACATCCTTTTGTTCGCCCAGCAGCGCGATCCGGTGAAGCTGCCGACGGCCTACCCGGTGCGCTCGGCGCGCGATCTATCCGGCGGGGAGGGTTGAGATGCCGCTACGCCCCTATGCCGCCGCCCGCCGCCATTTGTCGGTCGCCGACAAGCTCTACGAGATCAACTGGGGCCTGGTGCTGCTGATCACCATCATCGCCGGGGTCGGCGTTGCCATGCTGTATTCGGTGGCGGGCGGCCAGTGGGACCCGTGGGCTTCCAAGCAGGCGTTCAAGTTCATCCTCGGCTTCATCATGATGATCGTGGTGGCGATGGTCGATATCCGGGTCTGGCTCAACATCGCCTATCCCTTCTATGCGGTGTCGCTGGTGCTGCTCCTGGGCGTCGAGCTGATGGGCATGGCCCATTTGGGTGCCCAGCGCTGGATTTCATTCGGGCCGCTCGAATTGCAGCCGTCGGAACCGATGAAGATCGCCATCATCCTGGCGCTCGCCAAATTCCTCCACGGCCAGAGCGTCGAAGAGGTGTCGAAGCCGCTCAAGCTCCTGATCCCGCTGGTGATGATCGGCATGCCGGCGGCGCTGGTGGCGATCCAGCCCAACCTCGGCACCACCATCATCATCGCGCTGGACGGCTGCTCGCTGCTGTTCCTGGCCGGGCTCAGCTGGTGGTGGATCCTGCCGACGGTCGGCAGCATCGTCGGCGCCATTCCGGTCGCCTGGCGCTATGTGCTGCACGACTACCAGAAGGCGCGGGTGATGACCTTCATCAATCCGGAATCGGATGCCTTGGGGGCGGGCTGGAACATCACCCAGGCCAAGATCGCGGTCGGCTCCGGCGGCGCGGCGGGCAAGGGCTTTCTCAAAGGCACCCAGAGCCGGCTCAACTTCCTGCCCGAAAAGCAGACCGACTTCATCTGGACCAATTTCGCCGAGGAATTCGGCTTCGTCGGCTGTATCGCCATGCTGATCCTGTTCGGGGTGGTGATCGGCTACGGCATCCAGATCGCGATGAGCGCGCGGAGCCAGTTCGGCCGCCTGCTGGCGATGGGCGTCACCCTCAACTTCTTCTTCTACATCATGATCAACGGCCTGATGGTGATGGGACTGATTCCCGTGGTCGGCATTCCGATGCCGCTGATCTCCTACGGCGGCACGGCGCTGCTGGCGGTGATGTTCGGGTTTGGGCTGCTGCTTTCGGTGCATGTGCACCGTCAGGTGGAAATCCCCCGGCACTCCACCGGAATAATCTGAAAATTCAACTGATTGGCGCCCTGGCGCGATCCATCCCCAGAAACCGCGGGGGCGTGGCATTTTTGCGAAAGTCGCGCATGGACAGGGCAAAAACCCAATGCTATACGCCCGCCTCCTTCGTGGGTGATTAGCTCAGGTGGTAGAGCAGCTGACTCTTAATCAGCGGGTCGCAGGTTCGAGCCCTGCTGCGCCCACCAGTCCAGGCCTTCATCTTTGCAAAGTCGCTGGCGATGTATTGTAGCGCCCGATGGCTGGCGGACTCACCGCGGACTC
>NZ_JBWZET010000036.1:0-17298 GCF_056722145.1 Rhizomicrobium sp.
CGCGAGCCGGCGGAATTCTTGATCGACACGTCCTTGAAGAAGCCGAGCGCGCGGATACGGGTGCGCGAACGGTCGATCAGGTCGCGATTGAAGGCGTCGCCTTCCTGGAAGCGCAGCTCGCGGCGGATGACGCGGTCGAGCGTGCGGTTGTTGCCGAGGACGTTGATCTTGTCGATGTAGACGCGCGGGCCTTCTTCGATCCGCATGACGAGATCGACCTGACGCGTCTCGGCATTCTTGCGCAGGCGGACGCCGACGTTGGCAGATGCGTAGCCCTTGGAACCGACCGCGTTGACCAGCACGTTCTTAAGGTCTTCGACGCGGGTTTCGTCGTAGAGGTCGCCGTCGCTGATGCCGACCAGCGGACGCAGCGCCTGAGACGGCAGCTCCCTGATCTTGGATTCGATCTCGACCTTGCCGAAGGTGTACTTCTTGCCCTCGTCCACCGTGAAGGTGATGTAGAAGGCGGAATGGTCCGGCGTCAGTTCGGCGACCGCCGATTTCACCGTGAAGTCGGCATAGCCGCGGCTGACATAATACTCGCGCAGCTTTTCGCGGTCATACGACAGACGGTCGGGGTCGTAGTTGTCGTTGGACGCCAGGATGCGCCACCAGGCGCTTTCCTCGGTCGCGATCGTCCGGCGCAGCGTCGAGTCGTCGAAGGCATGGTTGCCGACGAAGATGATGCGCGACACGCCCGTGGTCGGGCCTTCGTTGATCGAATAGATCAGGTCGACGCGGTTCTGCGGGCGCTGGATGATCTGCGGATCGACGGTGGCGGCGAATTTGCCGTTGCGCCGGTACAGCTCGATGATGCGCTGCACGTCCGACTGCACCTTGGCGCGCGTGAACACCATGCGCGGCTTCATCTGTGATTCTTTTTCGAGGTCCTTGGTCGTAACCTTGGAATTACCCTCGAAGTCGACGCGATTGATGATCGGATTTTCGACCACCGCGACCGTCATGGTCGAGCCGTCGAAATTGATCTTCACGTCGGAAAACAGACCGGTCGCGAACAGCGTCTTCAACGCCTTGTCGGACGCGGATTCGTTGTAGGGATCGCCTTCGTGCAGCGAGATGTAGGTGAGGATCGTTGCCGCTTCGACGCGCTGCGCACCGGTCACCGTGATACGACGCACGATCTGCGCCGCCGCCGGTTCGGCCGGTGGTGCAGCATCACCCCCTCCATTCGGAGCGGGTGTTGCGGGCGCATGCTTTTGCGCACCAGCGGGAACGACCATTACGACAGACGCCAGAACGAGCGTAGCCGGCGCCACGCGCTTCAATCGGGCGAACAGGGCCTTAGTGTCCATTCACTAGTCTCTGACTCGTCTCAGTTTCGGCAGACCATGACGAAGGTCATGTGTGCCCTGCCGAACTCCCAAGCTACCTGACAAGATCGTTCCAGGTGGCAAAGATCATGAGACCCAATACCAACGCCAGCCCGAGCCTGAACCCCACGTCCTGGGTCTTTTCCGACAACGGACGACCCAGAACGCCTTCGCATGCATAGTACAGAAGATGGCCCCCGTCGAGGAGCGGAATCGGAAAAAGGTTGATCAGCCCGATGCTTACAGAAATGAAAGCTATTAACGAGATGAACTCATAAAAGCCGTGGGAGGCGGCTGATTTGGCCGCCTTAGCGATCCGAATAGGCCCGCCGAGTTGGCTGGCATCGGCCCGATGCGAGACGATGCGCCACACATAGGTCAGCGATACATCGGCGATTCCATAGCATTGCAGCGCCGCCGCCAGCGGGGCCTTGTACCAGGGAATCGAAATTTGCACGAGATTCTCAGGGTTTGTGTCGTCACGCCCGACCCCGATCGCCCGATCGTCATGGATCGTGCCGAACGCATCCTTGATCTGGAGCACGCGCGGCGAGACCGGCAGCGTCAGGCTGTGGTGGTCGCGCGCGATCGACACCATGATGGTCTTGGCCTTGCTACCTTGGATGGCGTCGAGCAGATCGGGTGCGAAGAACTTCACCGCCTTGCCGTCGATCGCGGTGATTTTGTCGCCGGGCCGGATCCCCGCCTCGGCCGCCGGCGATTTCTCGCTCACCGAGCCGACATAGGTCCCAGTCACGCGGGCGCCCGAAATCGCGAACAGCAGCGAGTAGACAACGATCGCCAGCACGAAGTTCGCCAGCGGTCCCGCCGCCACGACCAGGATTCGCTGCCACAACGGCTTGAACGGGAAGGCGCCCTTCTTCTCCTCCTCGCTCATATTTGCGAGACGTTCGCGATCAGGTACCGAGGCGGCGTTGTCGTCACCCTTGAATTTCACGTAGCCGCCAAGCGGCAGGTAGCAAAGCTTCCAGCGCGTGCCCTTCTTGTCGGTCCAGCCGGTGATCTCGCCGCCGAAGCCGATCGAAAACGTGTCGATCGCCACGCCGCAGGCGCGCGCCATCAGGAAATGGCCCAACTCGTGGAAGACAACCACAATCGCCAGCACGACGATGAAGGCGGGGATTCCCACCGGTGCGAAGGCGATCAGATCGTGGAAAAACGTCAGCATCAGCTCTCCTAATCAGCCCCGCACGCGTTCGCAGACCTGGCGGGCAATTTCCCGTGCCCGCCGGTCGGTATCCAATACTTCGTCGACCGTCCCTGCCGCCGTGCCCGCCCCCGGGCACGCCTCCAGTGTCGCCTCGTTCACCGCCGCAATGTCGAGGAAGCCGATCCGCTCGTGCAGGAACGCGTCTACTGCGATCTCGTTGGCGGCGTTGAGAATGGTCGGCGACATGCAGCCCTTGTCGAGGCAGTCCAGCGCCAGCTTGAGGCAGCGGAAGCGCTCGAAATCAGGGGCTTCAAAGGTCAGGGTCCCGGCAGTCGCCAGGTCCAGCTTCTTCGACGGCGATGAAATCCGCCGCGGCCACGCCAGCGCATGCACGATCGGCGTGCGCATATCGGGCGAGGACAGATGCGCCAGGGTGGTGCCGTCCTGGTAGGTGACCATCGCATGGACAATCGATTGCGGATGGATGACCGCGCCCAGTTTGGTCGCCGGCATGGCAAACAGGAAATGGGCTTCGATCATCTCGAGGCCCTTGTTCATCATGGTGGCGCTGTCGACCGAAATCTTGGCGCCCATCGACCAGTTGGGATGGGCCACCGCCTGCGCCGGCGTCGCGGCCCGCATCTGATCCAGCGTCCAAGTGCGGAACGGGCCGCCGGACGCGGTCAGCGTAACCTTGGCGATTTCTTCGGGATCGGTGGCGCTGAGGCACTGGAATACTGCATTGTGCTCGGAATCGACCGGCACGACCTTGGCCTTGGACGCCTCCAGCGCGCGGTGGAACACCGGTCCCGCCGCGACGATGCATTCCTTGTTGGCGAGCGCCACGGTGGCATCGCGCGCAATCGCTGCCAACGCCGGTTCGAGCGCTGCCGCGCCCATGATCGCCACCATGACGACGTCGGAAGGACGGGCGGCAGCGGCAATAACCGCCTTGCGACCGGCCGCCGTCTCGATGCCGGTGCCGGACAGCCCGGCCTTCAGCACGTCGTATTTGCTGTCGTCGTTGATCACCGCGAGCCTGGGGCGGATTGCCTTCGACTGCTCGATCAGCTTGTCGACATTGCCATTGGCCGTCAGCGCTTCCACCCGGAAGGCTTCGGGACCGTAAACCTCGCGAGCATGGGCGATCACGTCGAGCGTCGAAACGCCGATCGAGCCGGTCGAGCCGAGAACCGTCACCGCGCGGCCGAGCACCGCCTCCAACTCCGGGGTGTCGTCACACCAACGCCGCGCTGCCGCCCTCATGAAAACGCTCCGAACAAAGGATCGAGCTTGAGCACCAGCACAAGCACCGCCAAGACCACCAGGGTGGCCAATGTTGAATCGATACGGTCGAGAACGCCACCGTGGCCGGGGATCATCGAGCCGGAATCCTTAACGTGGAAACAGCGTTTCGCCCAGGATTCGAACAGATCGCCGAGGTGGGCGATCACCGCCATGCCGCCGCCGAACAGGCCGCCCGACGCCGCCAGCGCCCACGTCGCCTGCCCTTTGATCACGGCAATCTTCAAAACGACCAGGAAAACCGCCTCGACCAGCGCGGCACTAACCATGCCGCCGATGAACCCGGCCCAGGTCTTGTTGGGCGACAGCACCGGCGCCAACCGCGGCCCGCCGATCAGGTTGCCGCAGAACAGCGCGCCGGTATCGGTGGCCCAGACGATCATGAAGACCCCGACCAGCACCCAGGCGCCGTGCAGGGTGAAATCCCTCAGCGCGATCACCGACAGCGCCGGCAGACCGAAATAAAGCACGCCGACCGCGTGCCAGACCGGATTGTTGTGGCGCAGCAACGCCGCCGTGAACACCGCGACGGTGCCCGCCCCGAGGATCAGCAGCGGCAGCAGCCGGTCGACCGGCCACAGGATGAAGGCGCCGAGCGCCAGCCCGACCAGCACCGTCGCGACCGCGAGTTCGACCACGTAGCGCCCGCGCCCGACCATGCGATGCCACTCGCGCCCGGCCAGCAGCACCGCCACCACGGCGACGATCTCGAGATAGGGCTTGCCCTTGAAGATGGCGAAGATCACCGCCGTCGCCAGCACCACGGCGAAGAATGGCCGCGTAATCCAGTCGCGCGAAAACTTCACCGCCTTGAAGCCCGGTGCCATCGCAACGCTGTCGACGTCTTTCCTCACGCCACCGCTTCCGGCAAGGCGCCGAAACGACGTTCGCGTTGGGCGAACTCTTTCAGCGCATCCATGAACTGCTGAGGCCCGAAATCGGGCCACAGCGTGTCGACGAACATCAATTCGGCGTAGGCCGACTGCCACAACAGGAAATTCGACAGCCGCCGCTCGCCCGAGGTCCGGATGACGAGATCGGGCTCGGGCAATCCGGCGGTGAACAGCCGCGACGACACCAGCTCGGGCGTGATCGTTTCGGGATCGAGACGGCCTTCCTTCGCCGCCCGCGCCAGCTCGCGCGCCGCCGCCACGATTTCCTCCTGGCCGCCGTAATCGAACGCGAAGATCAGGTTCATGCCGGTATTGTTGGCCGTCTGAAGCTCGGAGTCCTCGATCATCTTGAGGATGTCGGGGTCGACACGGGTGCGATTGCCGATGATCCGCACCCGCGCACCGAGCTCGCCGATCTCCTTCATATCGTTGCGGAAATAAAGCCGGAACAGGCCCATCAGGGCCCCAACCTCCAATGCCGGCCGTTTCCAATTCTCGGAACTGAAGGCATAGAGGGTCAGCGCCTCGAGACCGACGTCGATGGCCTGGCGCACGACCTCGCGCACCGCATTGACGCCGGCGACGTGCCCAGCCTGACGGGGCAGATGGCGCTTGCGCGCCCACCGGCCGTTGCCGTCCATGATGATGGCGACATGCCGCGGGAGGGTTTCCTTACGCTGCTGAGCAGCCATGTCCTGATCCCTGCCCCGTCCCAAGCACTAACATACCATGCTGGTCCATTCCGCGTTGCCGGGCAACCGCGGCCTCAGACCTGCATGATTTCCTTTTCCTTGGCGGCCAGCGCCTCATCAATTTCCTTGATGTGGGCGTCGGTGATCTTCTGCAGCTCGTCGCCGTGCTTGTGCTGATCGTCCTGACCGATCTTGTGGTCCTTTTCGAGCCGCTTCAGCAGTTCCATGCCATCGCGGCGGATGTTGCGGATGGCGATACGGCCGGCTTCGGCGCTCTTGTGGGCGTGCTTCACCAGTTCCTTGCGGCGCTCCTCGTTGAGCGGCGGAATCGGAATACGCAGCAACTGGCCATCAACCTGCGGATTGAGCCCGAGGCCCGAATCGCGGATCGCCTTGTCGACGTGCTTGGTCATCGACTTATCCCAGATCTGCACCGTCAAGAGGCGCGGTTCCGGGGTCGATACAGTGCCAAGCTGGCTGATGCTCATGCGCTGCCCATAGGCTTCCACGGTCACCGTATCGAGCAGATGCGGCGAGGCACGGCCCGTCCTGAGGCCCGAAAAGTCCTGCTTTGCCGCCGTCACGGCCGCCACCATGCGGCGGTCCATTTCCTGTTTTGTATAGGTCTCGGCCATGTGCGCCTCCTATGCGCTTTCCTTGATGACCGTCGCCCGCCCCTCGCCTCTCAACACCGCGGCAAGCGCACCACGGTCATGAATCGAGAATACAATAATCGGAATCTTGTTCTCGCGCGAAAGTGAGACCGCCGAAGCGTCCATTACCTTCAGTTCACGCGAAAGGACGTCGTGGTAGGTCAAGGTGTCGTAACGGATCGCGTCCAGCACCTTGACCGGGTCGGCGCTGTAGACGCCGTCGACCTTGGTGCCCTTCAGGAGCCCGTCGCATTGCATTTCGGCCGCGCGCAACGCCGCTGCCGTATCGGTGGTAAAGAAGGGATTGCCGGTGCCGGCGGCGAAAATCACCACCCGGCCCTTTTCGAGGTGCCGCTCGGCCCGGCGGCGGATGAACGGCTCGCAAACCGTCTGCATCGGGATCGCCGACTGCACCCGGCTCGACAGCCCCGCCCGCTCCAGCGCCGCCTGCATCGCCAGCGCGTTCATCACGGTGGCCAGCATGCCCATGTAGTCGGCCTGGGCGCGGTCGATGCCCTTGGCCGCCGCGGACACGCCGCGGAAGATATTGCCGCCGCCGATCACCATGCACACCTGGGTGCCGCCATCGACGGCATCCTTCACATCGGCGGCAATGCGGTCGACGGTTTCAATATCAATGCCGAAGGACCCGGAGCCCATCAGCGCCTCACCCGACACCTTCAACAATACGCGACGGTATTTCGGCGCTGACATGACTCTGGGTTCCCCGCTGATCTTAATTGCCGGCCATCTTGGCGACTTCGTCGGCGAAGTCGTCGGTCTTCTTGGCGATGCCCTCGCCGACCTGCCAGCGCAGGAAGGCTGTGATTTCCACCGGCGCGCCGAAGTCCTTGCCGGCCTTTTCGAGCACGGCCGAGACCTTCGACTGCTGGTCGATCACGAACACCTGCTCCAGGAGGCAGACTTCCTCGTAGAACTTGCGCAGCGAGCCTTCGATCATCTTCTCGACGATGTTCGCCGGCTTGCCGACCGCCTTCTTGGCGACGATTTCGGCCTGCACCGACTTTTCATGCTCGAGGATGTCGGCCGGAATGGTGGCCGGGCTGAGCGCGATCGGGGACGCGGCGGCGACATGCATCGCCAACTGCTTGCCGAGCGCGGCCAGCTTGTCCTTGTCGGCGGTCGACTTCAGCGCAACCAGCACGCCGATCTTGCCGAGGTCGGGACCGGCCGCGTTATGGACGTAGGACGCGACGACATCGGCTTGCACCGACCCGACACGACGCAGCGCCATGTTCTCGCCGATCTTGGCGATCAACGCGGTCAGGGTGTCCTTCACCGACGCGTCGCCGAGCTTGGCTTCGTTGAGGGCGTCAAGGTTGTCGCCGGTGGTCAGCGCCAGCTTGGCGACGGCCGTGACGAAACCCTTGAAGTCCTCGTTGCGGGCGACGAAGTCGGTCTCGGAGTTGACCTCCACGATCACGCCCTTGCCGCCTTCAACCGCGAGGCCGACGAGGCCTTCGGCGGCGGTGCGGGTGGCCTTCTTGGCCGCCTTGAGGGCGCCGTTCTTGCGCAGCCAGTCTTCGGCCTGGGCGACATCGCCGCCCGTGGCCTGCAGTGCCTTCTTGCACTCCATCATGCCTGCGCCGGTCTGTTCGCGCAGTTCCTTCACCAAACCTGCGGTGATATCCGCCATGGTCGTTTCTCCGTGTCTGTCGGGTTACACAGCCGGGGCCGCAGGCTCACCTTCGGCCGCAACCGGTGCGGGCGCGGTGTCGGGCAGCTCTTCGGCGGCGCCGACGTCAACGCCGGAGGCAATCTGGCTGGCCGACAGGCCGTCGATCACCGCGCGGGCGACGAGATCGCAGTACAGCGCAATGGCGCGGGCCGCATCGTCATTGCCCGGGATCGGATAGGCGATGCCGTCCGGATTGCAGTTCGAGTCGAGGATCGCCGTCACCGGGATGCCGAGCTTCTGGGCTTCCTGGATGGCGATGCTTTCCTTGTTGGTATCGACCACGAACAGCATGTTCGGCAGGCCGCCCATTTCCTTGATGCCGCCCAGCGAACGCTCGAGCTTGTCGCGCTCGCGCAGCATGCCGAGAAGTTCCTTCTTGGTGCGGCCGGCGCCGCCGCTTTCCAGCGTCTCTTCGATCATGCGCAGGCGCTTGATCGAGTTCGAAATCGTCTGCCAGTTGGTCAGCGTGCCGCCGAGCCAGCGGTGATTGACATAATACTGAGCGCAGCGCTTCGCCGCCGCCGCGACCGGCTCGGCCGCCTGGCGCTTGGTGCCGACGAACAGGATACGGCCACCGGCCGCCGCCACGTCGCGCAGCGACTTGAGGGCCTGGTGCAGCAACGGAACCGTCTGGGTCAGGTCGATGATGTGAATGTCGTTGCGCGAGCCATACAGGAACGGCGCCATCTTCGGATTCCAACGCTGCTGGCGATGGCCGAAGTGCGCGCCCGACTCCAGGAGTTGGCGCATGGTGAAATCTGGCAGTGCCATGGAAAAAGTCTCCTTTTCCGGTTGAACCTAACGCGAGGAGTTACCTGCCTTTTGAGGGGCGAAGCACCGGACGGGGACGAGGGAACACCCCCCGAAACCCAACCTCGCGCGCGGAATGGCGCGGGTTATAGGGGGTGAAACGGCCGGGAGCAAGGGGTGATAACAAACGGTCGCGGACTAGAAACAAGAAAAATCAGGGGGTTAAGGCTGGCCATCAATCGGCCCTCGCCTGCGGAGCGTGTGCCTGGAAATTTGGCATGCCGGTGCAATGGCGTGGGAACGTCTGTCGCCCTAACCGGCCGTTTTCGCAGGCGAATGGAGTGGCAGGTCGACCGATACGCGGGTGCCGGCGGTGGCCTCGTAGCTGATCTTGGCCTGGAGCGAAGCTGCCATGGCGCGAATGATCCGCGTTCCTAGCCCTGACCCGAGGATTTCGCCCTCCCCCGACCAGCCGACGCCGTCGTCCTCGACCCGGACCACCAGACGACCCGTGGCGGGCTGGGCGAGGCATACCCGCACCTCCCCACCCCCGGACGGACCGTAGGCGTATTTGCAGGCATTGGTCAGCAGCTCGGCGACGATCACCCCGAGCGACACCGCCCGGTCGGTCGGCACGTTCACCGCGGCCGGCGCCGGCTTGAACGTCAGCACGCAACGCTCCGAGGCGCTGGCACCCAGTTCCTCGGCAAGCCCCTCAAGGTAGGCGTTGACCTCGACCGAGCGGACATCGCTTGAGGTGTAGAGGCGGCGATGCACGCCCGCGACCGCCGCGATCCGCGCCACTGCATCGTTCAGCATCTGCTTGGCGGCCGGATCGCTCAGCGTGTGGGCCTGCAGGTGCATGAACGAGGACACCAGCGCCAGCGAATTGGCGACGCGGTGATTGACCTCGCCGAGCAGCGCTTCGGCGCGGTCGCGCGCCTCTTCCACCTGGCGGTGCGCCTCTTCCGCCCGCGCCCGCAGCGCCTCCTGTTCGAGCGCGGTCTTGATTGCTTCGTGCAACAACTCGCGGTAATGGCCCTGCACGTCCTTCCAGACGTAATCGACCGCGCCCGCCTTCAACGCCGCCACCGCGATCCGCGCCTCTTCGGAGCCGGTGACGTAGATGATCGGCGGCGGGTTCGGCAGGCTGCGGATGCGCGGGATGAGATCGAGCCCGACCTCGCCGACAAGATTGTGGTCGAGCGCCACGACGCCGTAAGTGCTGTCCGCCAGCCGCTGCAACGCGTCCTCGCCGGTCGCCACGGTTTCGACCGCGTAGCCGTGCGGCGCCAGCGACTTTGTCAGCAGCACGCCCAATCCGGCATCGTCATCGATATAAAGGATGCGAACAGCCATCGCTATTCCGCCGCCGGAACCTGCATCACCGCAAAGAACAGCCCGAGTTGCCGGATCGCATTCGCGAAGCTTTCGTAATCCACCGGCTTGGTGATGTAGACGTTGGCGCCCAAATCGTAGCAACGCTGGATCTCGCGCTGATCGTCGGTCGTCGTCAGCACCACCACCGGCGCGCGCCGAAGGTGCTGGTTGCCCTTGATCCTGGCGAGAATGTCGATGCCCGACATGTCGGGAAGGTTGAGATCGAGCAGGATGAGCAGCGAATGGCCGGCATGAACCGCGCCGCTGCCGTCTTCGCCGAGCAGATAGTCCACGGCCGTCGATCCATCGGTGAACGGCACCACCACGTTGTTGACGCCGGCACGCCGGATGTTGCGCTCGATCAGCGTGGCATGACCTTCGTCGTCTTCGATCATGACGATGATGACGGGAAGACCTATCGAATTGGGGCTCATGCCGTTCTGCTTCGCTCTTGTGGAAGGGTCTTCGGCAACACTACACGGAACTCGGAACCCTCGCCAAGCAAGGACGTAACGGCAATGTCGCCGCCAAGACGGCGTAATAATGCGCGCACATGCGCAAGGCCTATGCCTTCGCCCGGCTTGTCCTGACGTCCGGCGCGGCGGAAGAGTTCGAATATCCGTTCGAGATCGTTTGCGGCGATGCCGCGGCCGTTGTCGCGGATCGAAATCGTGACGCGCTCGCGCCGTTCCTCTGCCGTGACGGCGAGCCGCCCCGGCCGGCCCGGCTGCAGATATTTGATCGCGTTGTCCATGAGGTTGCCGAACACCTGCTCCAAGGCGAGGCGGTCCGATTGCACCAACGGCATATTCGACGGCAGAGCGACGACGGTTTCCGTCGCGGCGATCTGATGCTGCAGGCTGTCGACGATCGTCTCGAACACCTTGCCGAGCGCCACGTCTTCGGCAACGAGCTCGCGCCGCCCCTCGCGCGACAGTTTCAGGATCGCGTTGATCAGCCGATCCATCTTGGCAGTGGCGGCGCGGATGAACTTCACCGCTTCGGGCAAGTCGCGCGACGTCGCTTCCACCGCCGCCGGGCGCAAGGCCGGATCGTCGCTGTCGAAAAACTTCTGCAGCCGGTCGGTGCCGATCTCGAGTTCGCTGGTGAAGCCCATCACATTGACCAACGGCGAACGCAAATCGTGGCTGACGATGTAGGCGAAGCGTTGGATTTCCTCGTTGGCGCGCGTCAGGTCGGCGGTGCGCTCGCGCACGCGTTGTTCCAGCGTCGCGTTCATGTTCTCCACTGTCGTACGGGCCCGGACCGCATCGCGCACCGAGCGCAGCATCAGGAATATGGCGCAGAACGAGAAGGCCGCGATCAACACGCCGCCGATCAGCGTCAAGGTGCGCAGCCAGCGCGAATTGCGGTTCAACGCCTCGACATTGCGCGACAGCGAGGCATCGGCGGTTTCGAGCACTTGCGCAAGGATGATCCGCGCCCGATCCATCAGCGACTTGCCGCGATCGGACCGTACCAGCGCGAACGCATCCAGCCGCCGCCCCTGTTTGTACAGCGCGATGGTGGTGTCCAGTTCTTCGAGCTTGGCGTCGGTGATCAGGCGCAATTCCGCCAGCTGCGGACGCATCGCCGGATTGTCATGCGACAGCGCATCGAGATCGTTCAGTACCTTGCCGACCCGCCCGGTGGCGCGCGTATAGGGCGCGAGATAGGTGGTCTGGCCGGTGAGCAGAAACCCGCGCTGGCCGGTTTCGGCATCGAGCAGGGTCTGAAGCTCCGCCGTGGCGGCCGAGCGCAAGGCGCGGCTCTCCAGCACGGCGTCAGTCAGTTCGGACGTCCTGACCGCGAGCCGAACCGAGGTGCCGACAACGATCAGCAGCACCAACGCACCAGCCGCCATCAGGGCCACCGGCAGACGCGAATTCTTCAAGGCGGTTCTGAGCATCCCGATGAGCAAATGGGCGACGCCGGACAAGGTTTCCGAATTGCCCCGTCCGCGCAAGCCGAACGCTACGTAAGCCCTCGCGGCGGAGCGACGGGCTGGCACAGCGAAAGTTCACGGCACTCGGCGTACTATCATTGGGCATCCGGGGGGAAATTCGATGAAACGGCTGTTCGCATCGGCGATCTGTCTTGCATTCCTGCTGCTGAACACCGCCGCGCCGGCGCAGGATTACGGCGACGACGGCAAGATCGACACCTTCGGCGGCTGTCAGGAAACCGTGCCACCTGACATCCGCGCCGCGATCGCTGCGGCCGCGACCACCCAGGCGCACCAGATGCTGGCCGGCGAATACGAAGCGGCACGCCAGGGCCGGACGGACGAGAACAAGACCAAGGTCTCGGTTGCCGATATGGCGAAATTCGAGCCGACCACGTCGGTACTGCGTCCTTACGTGAACACGCTGGCGGTCGACCGCATCGATTATTCCGTGACCGGCGGAGACGGCACGGACCGCATGGTCTATTGCAAGGCGAACGGCACCGAAGTGAAGCTGCATCTTGCGCCGCATATGACCCAGGGCCATGCCCAGCTCACGCTGCGCACGCCGAACAACCAGTGGACCGTGTCCGAGTGGTTGTTCCTCGAGAACGGCGCCTGGAAGGTGGAGCACTTCACCATCAACCCGTCGAGCGTCGGCGATACCACGCCGCAAATGCTCGCCGATCTCGGCGCCAAAGAAGCGGAGGCCGGGCGCCTGTTCAACGCCCACATCCTTTACCGCGGCGCCCTGCGCTATGCCTATCGCGGCATGAGCATCCGCCTCGACCTGACCGAAGACGTCACCCACGACCTCAGCGAAACGCTGCCGCTGCCGGAGTTCGCCGACAAGCCGCCGTATTTCTGGGAGCTGCGCGGCAATACCTATGTCGCGGCCCAGGTCGCCGTCGCACCCCTCAATGGACAGATGGCGCTGTCCATCGCGGTCGGCGCCGGCAGCAATGGCGACCCGATCGCCCATCTGCACGCCTTCGTCGACGATCTCCTGGCGGCCCATCCCGAAATCCGGCGCGTATTTCCGACCATCGTGGTGATGGCCGTCGAACCCGGGTTCGATGCGCAATGCGTCGTGATGCCGGACGACGTCGCCAGCCGCTGCACTTATCCGCGTGCGGTCTATCGTGCCGGCAAGGGCTTCGATAAGAGCTGACGCACGCAAATGTGAGCGGCGCCTGCCTTGTTGCCGTCTTAATCCTCGCCATTGTTCGCGGTGTGGGTGGAGCGGATTATCAGCGTGATGATTACTTGCAAGACATGTCTGGCTGGCATGGTCGCCGGGCTTGTGACCATCATGACCGCCGCCGCGGCCGCTCCCCACGATTTCTCGACCTGGCGGCCATTCGCGCAGGCCACGCGCATCACCCCGGCCGAGGCCCCCAAAATCGACGGCGACATCAGCGATCCCATTTGGGCCAAGGCGCCGGCGCTCAGCGAATTCTACCAGCTCGAACCCAAGGAAGGCGCCCCGGCTGACGAGCGCACCGTGGTGCGGGTGCTCTACGACGAGGACAACCTTTATTTTGCGGTGGAAGCCGACGATCCGGCGCCTGTTACCGCTCGCATCAAGCAGCGCGACGGCGGCATCGACGTCGACGACATCTTCCGCATCTACCTCGATCCCGACATGAGCCGGCGCAACGGCTACATCTTCGAGGTCAATCCGCTGGGGGCGCGGCGCGAAGGCCTGATCCAGAACAACACCGACGTGATCTATCAGTGGGACACCTTGTGGAGCGCCAAGGCGCGCATCACCGCCAAGGGCTGGACCGCCGAGATCGTGATCCCGTTCCGCAGCATTTCCAACGGCCATCACGCCGACTGGGGCTTCGACCTGTTCCGGCTGGTGCGCAAGAAGAACGAACGCATCCGCTGGTCGTCGATCAACAAGACCATTCCGTCGCAGGACATCAGCCATTCCGGCACCCTCGGCGGCATCGACGGCGTCAACCAAGGGCTCGGCCTCGACGTGCAGGCGTTCGCGCTCGCCCGTTACCGCAAGAATGGGGATGGCGGCGACGGCACCGGCGTCTCGTTCCGGCCGAGCGGCAATCTGTTCTACAAGATCACGCCGTCGCTGACCGGCACACTCACCTACAACACCGATTTCTCCGACGCCCCGCTCGACACGCGACGGGTCAACATCGGCCGCTTCTCGCTGTTCTATCCCGAGCGGCGCGATTTCTTCCTGCAGGATGCGGCGGCGTTCGAATTCGGCGGCGCGCCCCTGACGGTCAACAACGATCCCAACGCGGCGCCGTTTTTCTCGCGCCGCATCGGCATCGTCAACGATCAGCCGGTCAACATCCTCGGCGGCGCCAAGCTGTCCGGCGATTACGACGGTTACGGCATCGGCGCGCTCAGCGTGCTGACGGCGGGCGGCGCGGGCGTCGGCGAGCAACTGCTGTCGGTGGCGCGGGTGACCGCGCCGGTGCTGGACGAATCCAAGATCGGCTTCATCGTCACCAACGGCGATCCAAGCGGGGCTTCTTCGAACACCGTCGGCGGGGTCGATTTTCAGTATCGCAAATCCGATTTCCTCGGCGACAAACAGCTGCACGGCGACTTCTATTACGAGCACAGCGCTTCGGGCGTCTCCGGCAACGACGACTCGTTCGGCTTGCAGGTGGAACTGCCCAACGAACCGTGGGCGACCTATTTCCGCTTCAAGCAGGTCGGCAATAATTTCGATCCGGCGCTCGGGTTCGTGGCGCGGCCCGGCATCCGCGAATATCAGGCCCGCGTCGCCTATCGCGAACGGCTGAGCGGCTCGGATTTGCGCTGGTGGGAAGCGGGGCTGTGGGGCGACACGGTCACCGATCTGCACGACACCCTGCAATCTGGCGTGCCGCTCAATCCGTGGCTCAGCTTCTATTTCGACTCCGGCGACAGCGTGTGGGGCGAGATGTGGGAGGAGCACGAGATCACGCCCTCGTTCACCTTGCCCAAGAACATCGTGGTGCCGGCCGCTTCGTATGTGTTCGATAACTGGCACATCCACTACGACTCCGCGCCGGCGCGGCTGATATCGACCAATGTCGACCTGATGTACGGCAAGTATTACGGCGGCAAGCTGCTGCAGACCGACGTGACGCTGAACGTCAATCCCAACGAGTCGGTTTCGCTGGGCCTTCGCCATGTGATGCAGGACATGAAGATGCCCGGCGGCAACGTCACCATCCAGATCGGTGCCGTCGACGCCTCGTTCAATTTCACGCCCGACATGTATGTGCGGGCGCAGGTGCAGTACGACAACATCTCCAAGGATGTCGGGCTGTCGGTACGCTACCGCTGGGAATTCGCTCCGGGTACGGAGCTTCTCGTGGTCGCCGGCGACGACGCCACGCTGGACGCCCACGCCTATCACAGCCACCAGTCGCAACTGTCGGTCAGGCTGGGGAAGACGTTCAGGTTGTAGGCGCACCCCTTGTGGGAGAGGACGCAAAATCTTGCGTTTAGCGGCGCGCAATACTGGGCGAACGGCACGCTTCGCCGCTAAGCGCTAGATTTTGCTGGTGAGGGGGCCGTCACGATACCCCTCACCTGAAAAATCATCGGGGTTAGCAGCGCGCCATTTGTACCCTTTGAGAGGCTTTTTCGGCGCGCCGCTAACTCCGTGATTTTTCTTCCTCTCCCACAAAGGGAGAGGAAAACGCGGGCTACACGCTCTCCACTTCCAGCACGCCCTGTATCCCGCGCAGGGTGTCTTTCAGGGCGGCGGAGACCTGGTGTTTCTTGGGCAGGGCGATTTCCACTTCTTCGCCGGCGCCGCCGGGGACCACCAGCGTCACCACGCCTTTGCCGGGGGTGCGCAGGGCGCCGGCGATGCCGGGGATGGCGGCGACGTCGCCCACGTGCAGCCGCAGCCCCTCGCCCGCCTGCATCGCCTCGGTTTCGAGGTCCTTCACCCAGGCGGCGCGCAGCTTCATCTCTTCGCCTTCCCAGGTCGCGATCAGTTTGATCAGCACCGACTTGCCAGCATCGAGCAGATGGCGCGTCGCGGCCAGCACTTCGGAAAAGAACATCACCTCGTACATGCCGGTCGGATCGGAGAACGACACGAAGGCGTACATCTGGTCGTTCTTGCCGCGGCGCTCGGACTTCTTGATCACGGTGCCGGCGAGGATCGGCGACGAGGCGCTGCGGCGATCCTCCAGCACCTCGGCATAGGTCACCGCCTGCAGCCGCTTCAGCGCGACGCGATACTGATCGAGCGGATGGCCCGACAGATAAAAGCCCATGGCGCCGAATTCTTCGCCGAGGCGCTCATGCGGCGGCCAATCGGGCATCGGCGGCAGGCGCAGATCGGTCTTCGACGGACCGCCGCCGAACAGGCTGACCTGACCGCTGTCGCGCTCGGCGGTGGCGGCCTGGGCAGCGGCGAGGACGACATCCGCCCCCTCCACCACCTGGCGGCGGTTCTTGTTGAGGCTGTCGAACGCGCCGACGCGGGCGAGATTTTCGAACACGCGCTTGTTGATCTGCTTGGGATCGATGCGGGAGGCGAAATCGGCAAGCGACTTGAACCGGCCGCCGTCATTGCGCACCTGAACCAGATGATCCATCGCCTGCCGGCCGACGCCCTTCACGGCGGCGAGGGCGTAATAGATTTCCTTCTTCTCGGCATCGACCGAGAACACCGCTGTGGAACGGTTGACGTCGGGCGGCAACACCTTGATGCCGAGCCGCTGCGCCTCCTGGCGGAAGACGTTGAGCCGGTCGGTGGACCCGATATCGAGGGTCATCGACGCGGCGAGGAATTCGACCGGATAGTTCGCCTTCAGATAGGCGGTCTGATAGGCGACCTGGGCATAAGCGGCGGCGTGGCCCTTGTTGAAGCCGTAGCCGGCGAACTTGGCGGCCTGATCGAAAATCTGCTCGGCCACGGCGGGGAGCACGCCGCGTTCGGAGGCGCCCTTCAGGAAACGCTCGCGCTCCTTGACCATCTCGGCGACGATCTTCTTGCCCATGGCGCGGCGCAAATTGTCGGCCTGCCCCATGGTGTAGCCGGCCAGCTCCTGGGCGATGTGCATGACGTCTTCCTGATACGTCATGACGCCGTAGGTATCTTTCAGGATCGGCTCGAGCTTCGGGTGGAGATATTCCGGCTCCTCCTTGCCGTTCTTGACGGCGATGTATTTCGGGATCGAGTCCATCGGGCCCGGGCGATAAAGCGCCACAAGAGCGACGAGGTCGTTGATGCGGTCGGGCTTCATCTTGCGCATCAGATCGCGCATGCCCGTGGATTCAAGCTGGAACACGCCGACGCTGTCACCCTTGGCCAGCATCTCGAAAGTGGGCGCATCGGTGAAATCGAGCCCGGCGGCATCGACGGTGATGCCGCGCTGGGCGATCAGGTCCTGCGCCTTGGCGATCACCGTCAAGGTCTTGAGGCCGAGGAAGTCGAACTTCACCAGACCGGATTTTTCCGAGCCCTTGTAGTCGAATTGCGCCACCGGCA
>NZ_JBWZET010000037.1:0-2828 GCF_056722145.1 Rhizomicrobium sp.
AAGCCCGCGAACAGGAGAATGGCGGAGAGGTCCTTGGCGTAGTCCTTGAGGGCGTCGCGCTCGAACGGGCGCTTCATGGCGTGGCGGTAGGCGATCAGCATCGCCAGCGCGACGGCGCTGACGAACACCAGCCACACCATCTGCGGCGCCGGGTTCATCTCGACCGACAGGCCGATGGTGACGATGGCGAGGAAGGGCAGGGCGGCGCCGACATAGCCGCTGCGGCCAAGCAGATTGGCCAGCCGCGCGGTCTCTTCCGCTTCGGCATGCAGCAGCTTGAGCTTGGCCAGCGATGTGGCACGCTCCCGCGTCGGTCGTTCAACCGGTGACGGCTGCGAACGAAGCATTTTCACAATTGCGACCATCTGGCTCTCCACCCCAAGATTGTCCCAGCGCTAGCGTCGGTGTGGACCCTTAAAAATGTCTTAACGGAGCCCCTTTACCTGATTCGGCTGGTCAATATGACAATTTCTTCTAATTCCAATGTTCCCTGTGCCGTGGTCTACGATCTCGAATTCACCGCCTGGGACGGCTCGATGGCGCGCCGCTGGCAGGCCCCGGGCGAGTACAAGGAAGTGATCCAGATCGGCGCGGTCAAAGTCACGTCCGCATTTTCCCCGATCGTGTCTTTCGAAATCGTCGTGCGGCCGCGGCTCAATCCGGTATTGTCGGACTATCTTCAAGCCCTTACCGGCATCACCAATGCCGATGTCGCGGCCCGCGGCGTCGATTTCGATGAGGCGTACCGGGCCTTTGTGTCGTTTGCCGGCCGGCTGCCGATTGTCGCCTTCGGCCGCGACGACCTCGTTCTCGCCGACAATCTCAGACTGTATGGACTCACGACGGTTCCCCCGCTCCCGGCCGTGGTGGACATCCGCCGCTGGCTGATCGACAACGGTATCGACATCACGGGGATGCACGCCTGCGACGTCGGGCCGGCGGCGGGGGTGGCGTTCGACGGCCATACCCATGACGGCCTCGCCGATGCCCGTTCGGTGGCGGCCGGCATCGCCGCCCTCATGCAACGCGGCGCCCCGCGTCCTGAAGTTACCGTGCCGGAGATCTATCCATGACCGAAGACGCCAAGACCGAAGCCGCGATGTCCGAAGCAGACCGAATCATTGAGGTTCTCGGGCTCGTGCCGCATCCCGAAGGCGGCCATTACCGCCAGATGTTCGTCGATGCGCCGGGACCGGGTGGGCGGGCGCATTCCACCGCCATCTATTACCTGCTGAAGAAAGGCGAGGTTTCGCGCGCCCATCGCATTGACGTTGCGGAAGTCTGGCACTTCTACCGCGGCAGCCCGCTGGAACTGACGATCCAACCGGCGGGCGCTGCCCCGACCTTCCATGTCCTTGGTGCGGCAGTTGAATTTGACGAGCGGCCGCAGCTGGTGGTGCCGCCGCACGCCTGGCAAGCGGCCCGCTCGCTGGGGGATTTCACCCTGGTCGGCTGCACTGTGGCGCCGGGGTTCCAGTTCGAAACCTTCGAAATGGCGCCCGAGGGCTTCGGCTTTTAGGGCTTCCGGCGAGCCTTCTTGCTGCTTAGAGTGCTTCTAAATAGCAAGTAGGGGCCCATGCACTCCAGCGTTCACGCCACCGAATCGCTGCTGTTCTCGACCATGCTGCAGATCATCGTGATGGTCTTGGCGGCACGAGGCGGCAATGTCGTGGCCCGCCGGCTCGGCCAGCCCGGTGTCGTCGGCGAGATCGTTGCCGGCCTGCTGCTCGGCCCGTCGCTGTTCGGACACTTCTTCCCCGACGCGGCGCTCTCCATATTTGGAGCCAAGGCGTCGGCGCCGATCACCATCATCAGCCAGATCGGCCTGGTGCTGTTGATGTTCCAGATCGGCATGGATTTCGAGTTCGGCCATCTCGGCCGGCGCAAGAACCGCAACGGCTCGCTCGGCATCACCGCGGCGTCGATTTCGGTGCCGTTCGCGCTCGGTTTTTTGATCGGGCAGGTGTCGGCGCCGCTGTTGGCGCCCAAGATCGATCCCTTGGCCTACAGCCTGTTCTGCGGCGTCGGGCTCGCCATTACCGCGGTGCCGATCCTCGGCCGCATCCTCAAGGAGTTCGATCTTACCCGCACCGAAATCGGCGTCGTGGCGATTTCCGCCGCCGCCTTGAACGACGTCATCGGCTGGGTGCTGCTGGCGGGCATCTCGGCCTACGCCGCGGCCAAGTTCTCGCTCGAGGCGATGGGTATGCAGGTGGCGGGAATCGTCTTGCTCGCCGTCGTCGCCTGGTTCGGGCTGCGGCGGGTGATCCAATGGCTGCTGGCGAAAAATCCGGTTACCGCCGGCGAAATTCCACCCAACCTGATGACGGTGGTGATCGCGATCGCCTTTGCCATGGCGATCAGCACCTATGCGCTCGGGATCTTCGCGATCTTCGGTGGCTTCCTCGCCGGGCTGCTGTTCCACCACGACAAGGTGTTCGTCGAAGCCTGGCGCCGGCAGGTCGGCCGCTTCGTCCTGGTGTTCTTCCTGCCGGTGTTCTTCACCTACACCGGGCTTCGCACCAACGTGCTCGGGCTGACGGCAGCGAGCGATTGGATGTGGCTGGCCGTGATCCTGACCGCGGCGGTCGGCGGCAAGATCGTGCCGGTGTTCGTGGCCAGCCGCATGGCGAAATTCTCGACCTCGGAAGCGGCGATCCTCGGCAGTTTGATGAACACCCGCGCCCTGATGGAGCTGATCGTGCTCAACATCGGCTACGACATGGGCTTCCTGCCCGCCAACGTCTTCACCATGCTGGTGATCATGGCGGTGGTGACAACGGTGATGACGGGGCCGCTGCTGCGGGTGCTGCTGCCGCGCGCCGGCT
>NZ_JBWZET010000038.1:0-3553 GCF_056722145.1 Rhizomicrobium sp.
AAAGCCGACTCCGAAGGCCAGCCCGGGCCTGCCAGCTACGGCCGCACCCCCGCTGAGGCTGCCAACCTGCTCGCCGACGCCCTCCGTCCCCACGGTGGAGTCGTGCTGTACCGCTCATTCGTCTACAACCACAACCTCGACTGGCGCGACCCCAAGGCCGACCGTGCCCGCGCCGCTTACGACATCTTCCATCCCCTCGACGGCCGTTTCGCGCCCAATGTCATCGTCCAGACCAAGGAAGGCCCCATCGACTTCCAGGCCCGCGAGCCGGTTTCGCCGCTTTTCGCCGGCCTCCAGCACACCGCCCAGGGCATGGAGGTGCAGATTACGCAGGAGTACACCGGCCAGCAGCGCCACCTGGTCTACCTCGCCACCATGTGGAAGATGGTGCTCGACGTCGATCTGCGCGCCAACAACGCCCACACTCCTGTGAAGGACATCGTGGCCGGCCGGGCCTTTCACCGGAGCTTGGGCGGCATGATCGGCGTCGCCAATGTCGGCCGCGATGGCTGGCTCGGCTCGCCGCTGGCGCTGGCCAATCTCTACGCCTTCGGCCGGCTCGCATGGGATCCCGATCTATCGCCGCGCGCCATCGCCGAGGAGTGGACGCGCCAGAGCATCTCCACCGATCCCGCCGTTGTCTCCACCGTCGCCGACATGCTGATGCAGTCCTGGCTGGCTTACGAGCACTACACCGGCCCGCTCGGAATGCAGACCCTCACCGACATTACCGGCAGCCACTACGGCCCCAACATCGAGTCCAGCGAACGCAACGGCTGGGGCCAGTGGCACAGAGCCGACCGCAACGGCGTCGGCATGGATCGCTCGGTGGCCACCGGTACGGGTTTTGCCGGCCAGTATCCGCCTATCCTGGCGCGGGCGCATGAGGACGCCATTACCACGCCCGACGACCTGCTGCTGTTTTTTCACCACGTGCCGTACACCTACCGGCTACACTCCGGCCAGACTGTCATCCAGTACATTTACGACAGCCATTACCAGGGCGCGGAAGAAGCCGCACGCCTGGGGCGCGAATGGGCCACGCTGCAAGGCCGGGTGCCCGAGCCGCTCTTCTCTGACATCGCCGCCCGCCTCGAATACCAGGCCGGCCACGCCATCGTGTGGCGCGACGCCATCGTGCAATATTTCTTCAAGCTCAGCGGCATTCCCGACGAAATGGGCCGCGCCGGCCGCTACCCCGGCCGCCTGGAAGCCGAAAACGCGCACCTTTCGGGCTATACCGTCGTTCCGGTCACTCCCTGGGAAGACGCCTCCGGCGGAAAAGCCGTTTCGTGCCCGCTTCCGGCAGCGGGCGCCGCGCCGTCTAACTGCTCTGCCGAGTGGACCTGGCACGGCGCGGCAGGCCCGGCCGACATCGCCGTGCAGTACTTCGATCTGCACCCCGGCGCGGCCCGCTTCACGCTGCTGGTCGACGGCAAACCGATCGGCTCCTGGTCCGCCGACGCCGAACTGCCCTCGCGCCGTCCTGACGGCGACAACTCCACCCGGCACACCTTCCGCGGCGTCGTGCTCAAGCCGGGAGATACCCTCCGCGTCGATGGCGTTCCCGACCTGAGCGACCCCGCCGCCTTGGACTACATCGAGATAGCCGCGTCACACCCCATGTAGCCGGCAGCAGCAGCGGCCGCGGCGCAGTCATGGGGGGCACAAAAGAAAGGGCACGGCTTTATCGGCCGTGCCGCAAATAGAAATAAATCGGTAATCCGTGGTTTCTTACGCCTGCAGCGCGCGTTTTTCCCACGGCTTGGGCCGGCGGTTGGCTTGCAGAACCTTTTTGCGCAAGCGCAGCGACTTGGGCGTTACCTCCACCAGTTCGTCGTCGGCGATGAATTCAATGGCCTGTTCGAGGTTCAGCGTCTTGTACGGCACCAGGCGGATGGCGTCGTCGGCCGTCGAAGCGCGCATGTTGGTCAACTTCTTTTCGCGCACCACGTTCACGTCCAGATCGTTGTCCCGCGAGTGCTCGCCGACGATCATGCCCTCGTAAACTTCGACGCCGGAGCCGACAAACAGCACGCCGCGCTCCTGCAGGCCGTTGAGCGAGTACGCCGTGGTCGCGCCCTCGCGGTCGGCAATCATGGCGCCGGTGGGACGCTGCGGAATCTCTCCCTGGTAGGGGATGTATCCGTCGAACAGCGCGTTCATCACGATGGTGCCGCGCGTGTCGGTCAGCATCTCGCTGCGCAGGCCGATGACGCCGCGGCTGGGGACGCGGAACTCCAGGCGCACGCGGCCCGATCCGTGATTGTGCATCTTGGTCATTTCGCCCTTGCGCGGTCCCAGCTTCTCAATCACCACTCCGGTGTAAGTTTCCGGCACATCGATGGTGAGATGTTCCACCGGCTCCATGCGCACGCCGTCCACCATTTTGGTGACGATCTCGGGCCGTCCGGCCATCAGCTCGTAGCTTTCCCGGCGCATCATTTCGATCAGGATTGCGAGCTGCAACTCGCCGCGTCCCAGCACCTTGAAGCTGTCCGGCGAGTCGGTCTCTTCCACGCGAATGCTGACGTTGGTCAGCAGCTCTTTCTCCAGCCGCTCGCGCAGATTGCGGCTGGTGACATACTGGCCTTCGCGCCCGGCAAACGGCGAGTTGTTCACGCTGAATTGGATGGCGATGGTCGGCTCGTCGATCACGATCAACGGCAGCGGCGCGGGAGTTTCGACGGACGTAATCGTCTCACCGATGGTGATGCCTTCGACGCCCGCGACGGCCACAATGTCGCCCATGGTGGTGGCTTCGATTTCCGTGCGCTTTAAGCCGGAGAAGGTGAACAGCTTGGTGATCTTGGTTTTCTGAAGCGAGCCGTCGCGTTTGGAAATCGCCACTTCGTCGCCCAGGTGCAGCGTGCCTTGAAACACGCGGCAAATCGCAATGCGCCCGAAGTAGTCGGAGTAATCGAGGTTGGTCACCAGAATCTGCAGGGCCGCTTCAGTGTCGCCTGTTGCTGCCGGAATGGTCTTTACGATGGCCTCGAACAAGGGCTGCAGGTTCTCGCCGGGAGTTTCAAGCTCGAGCGAAGCCGTGCCTGCCTTGGCCACCGCGTAGAGTACCGGAAACTCCAGTTGCGACTCGTCCGCATCCAGATCGATGAAAAGATCGTAAATCTCGTTCAGCACTTCCTGGGCACGGGCGTCGGGACGGTCGATCTTGTTGATGACCACAATGGGAGGCAGCTTGGCCTCCAAAGCCTTTGACAGCACATAGCGCGTCTGCGGCAGCGGGCCCTCGGCCGCATCCACCAGCAGCATCACGCCATCCACCATCTTCAGGGCGCGTTCCACTTCGCCGCCGAAATCGGCGTGCCCCGGGGTGTCGACAATGTTGATTTTGCCCCCGCCGTAGTTGATGGCGGTGTTCTTGGCCAGAATCGTGATGCCGCGCTCGCGCTCCAGCTCGTTGGAGTCCATCACCCGCTCGGCCACCTGCTCGTTGGCGCGAAACGTTCCGGCTTGGCGCAGCATGGCGTCCACCAGGGTGGTCTTTCCGTGGTCGACGTGCGCGATGATGGCGATATTCCGTATCGTCTGG
>NZ_JBWZET010000039.1:0-2395 GCF_056722145.1 Rhizomicrobium sp.
GCCCTACGACGGCTTCGCCAACCTGCACGCGCTGACACTCGATTTAGGTCCGCAGGACGCGAAGTCCCTGCGGCTGCTGATGACCGGCTATGTGAACTACTTCAGCGCGACCTCGCTCTATGCCGCCTGGCAGGCGGGGATCAAGCCGATCTCGCCCTACGTCGAGGCCGAGATGCCGGACGGAAGCTGGCGGCGTGTTGTCGACGATGCAGGCTTTCCGGCGGGATTGGAGCGCACCATCGTGGTCGACCTCACCGGCAAGCTGCCCGCCGGAGCGCGGCGCATCCGGCTGATGTCGAACCTGGAGATCTTCTGGGACCAGGTTTTAATCGACGATCGGACCGAAGGACAATCGCGAACCGCGGAGGTTCCGCTGGCCTCGGCGACGCTGCACTTCCGCGGCTATCCGAAACAGATTGAAGGCGCGAGCCCCGGCGATTTGCAGTACGACTACGACCAGGTGAGCCTGACCGGGCCCTTCCAGCGCCAGCGCGGCAACTACACGCGCATGGGCGACGTGACGCCGCTCGTGAAGAGCATCGACGACCGCTACGTAATCTTCGGCAGCGGCGAAGAAATTGCCGCGGAGTTCGATACGGCGAAGCTGCCCCCGCTCGCCGACGGCTGGACGCGCGACTACTTCTTCTATGCCAACGGCTACGTGAAGGACATGGATTGGTGGGATGCCTCGCCCTTCACCGTGGCGCAACTGCCCTTCCACGGCATGAGCGCGTATCCCTATCCCAAGGTGGAGAAGTTCCCCGACGACGCCGATGCGCTCGACTACCAGTTGAACTGGAACACGCGCTTCGACTCGGGCAATCCGGTGCGCTCCTACCGGTTCGACTACAAGCTGCTGCCGACCACCCCGGCCGACGACCAGAAAGAAGAGCGCCGATGAGCGAGATGGTGCTTGAATCGGCTACGCGGCAGCTCGAACTGCTGCGCTCCGGCCAAGTGTCGATTGCGGAGTTGGCCGAGGCGCACATCCGGCAGATCGAGCGGCTGAATCCGGCGCTGAACGCGTTCGCCGATTTCGATGCCGGGCGGGTGCGGGCCCAGGCGCGGGTTCTGGAAGCGCAAAAGAACAACCGCGGTCCGCTGCACGGGCTGCCGGTGACGGTAAAGTCGTCCATCGCGACCGCCGGCCTGCGCTGCGAGATGGGCAGCCTGCTGCACCAGGGCGATGTGCCCCGCGAAGACGCCGTGGTGGTGGCGCGGCTGCGAGCCGCCGGGGCACTGATTCTGGGCACAACCAACTGCCCGGAGTTCCTGATGGCCTACGAGACGGCCAACCTGCTGCATGGGCGGGTAAGCAATCCGTGGGACCTCGCACGGACGCCGGGCGGCTCAAGCGGCGGGGAAGCGGCGGCGATTGCGGCGGGCATGTCGGCGGCAGGGCTGGGTTCGGACTCAGGCGGCTCGGTGCGCGTGCCGGCGCACTTCACCGGCATCTGCTCGCTCAAGCCGACGCCGGGGCGTGTTCCCGGCCAAGGCCACTTGCCGCCGTGCGTGGGGCCGTTTTCCGTGCTGGGAGCAATTGGGCCCATGGCGCGGACGATCGAAGACGTTTCGCTGCTTTTCCGCATGTTGAGCGGGCAGGACCCAACCGACCCTGTCAGCCCGCCGGTGGCGCTGCGGCGACCGGATCTGAGCGAGCTGCGGGCGAACAAAATCGGCTATTTCGAGGACGACGGTCTGGTTCCGGTGACGCCGGAGACGCGCGCCGCCGTGCGCGCCGCTGCCGAGGCGCTGCGCGAGGCCGGTTTCCAGGTTGAGCCTTTCCGGCCGCAGACGCTGGAGTTGCTGCGCAAGCTGTGGTGGACGTTCTTTGTCCAGTGCGGCGCCATGTTCTATGCGCCGGAGATTCGCGGCAAAGAAGATCGGCTGAGCCCCATCTTCAAGGAATTTCTCGGCTTCGACGCGGCACAGCCCAGGCTGACGGCAACCGAGTTGCTGGACGCCTGGGCCAGCCTCGACCTGTTGCGCGCCAGAACGCTGGAGGCGATGGGCGAGCACCCGATCCTGCTGTGCCCGGTGGCGTCGGTGCCGGCCTGGCGTCACGGCGAGCGGACTTGGGATTTAGACGGCCGCGAGGTAGCGTATCTCGACGCTGTGCGGCACACGCAATGGTTCAATGTGCTGGCTGCGCCGGCGGCAGTGGTCCCGGTGGGCCGCTCGCCGGAGGGTTTGCCAATCGGAGTGCAAATCGTGGCGCGGCCGTTTGAGGACGAAACGGCGCTGGGCGTTGCGGCGCTTGTCGACCGGGCATTTGGCTACCAGCCGCCCACGCTGGCCACGCCAGCAAGGGTGGAGAATGCTTCCCGTTAGGAAAAACAGAACAAGACAACGGCCCACAAGCACGCGAGCGATGCGAGTTTCTCCAAAACGATGG
>NZ_JBWZET010000040.1:0-31866 GCF_056722145.1 Rhizomicrobium sp.
GAAAGAGACAGGCTACGGATGCCGAAACACTTTCAGGTTCGCTCCGCGGGTGTGAAGCGCGTCAAGGTGGACCGCGGCACCTGTATTCGTGACCACCTCGCCGTGGAAGACGAAGACTGGCGCGGCCCCGATGGCGCGAAGGCGTTCCTCAGCAGCGACTATCTATATTGTCCACATCCGGATCATCCGTCTTATGTCATCACGGTGCGTTACAGCTTTTGGGTCGCGCCGGGCGTTTCGCCGCCTTCGCTGGCCGATGAGTTGACCGCTATCCAGAACGGGTTGCGGTTCGAGCATCTGTGAGGCGCAATTACTCCGCCGCCTGACGCACCGCGATCTCCGACAGTTCCTTGGCGATCTCCCGCTTCTTCACCCGCAAATCATAATCGGTCTGCAGGCCGAGGAAGTAGCCTTCGGACAGGCCGAAATACTTGGTCAGCCGAAGATCGGTATCTGCGGTGATGGCGCGCTGGCCCAGCACGATCTCGTTGATGCGGCGCGGCGGCACGCGGATGGCGCGGGCGAGCGCGTTCTGGCTGAGGGCGAGCGGTTTCAGGAATTCTTCGGCAAGGATTTCGCCGGGTGTCGGGATCGGCAGCAGGCCCGTTTTTTTGCGCGGCTTACTCGTCATGGTAATCGACGATTTCGACTTTGCTGGCATCTCCGTCACTCCACACGAAACAAATGCGCCACTGCCGGTTGACCCGGATGCTCCATTGCCCGGCCCGCTTGCCTTTGAGCTGCTCCAGCCGATTGGCGGGCGGGGCACGCAGGTCACTTAAGGTCCGCGACCGATGCAGCATCATCAGCTTGCGCAGCGCCGTAGCCTGAATGTCGGGCGGCAGCTTACGGCTTTGCTGGCCGCTCCAGACACGCGACGTTTCGGCAAACCCGCGGATCATGGCTCCCAGGTCCACATCCAGCTATAACGCCGCGCGTTATATACCGCAAGGCATTCTCGGGGCGCGCGGCCGGTATGCCGTTACTTCTTGCAGAATGCCTTGGGATACACCGCCGTGCCGTCGGGTTTGACGGTCACGAAGAACGGGGCGGTGGTGGCTTTCAGGGGCGAGAACTGCAGGACGCCCTGGCCGGATTTGTCGGTGCAGAGGGTGATCCTGGCCTCGAAGCCGGGCGCGACTTCGCCGCTTTGCACCGTGCGGGTGAAGCTGGCCGTGCCGATGGTCACGCCGCAGATCCGGTCGGAGACGTTGGCGGCGGCAGCGCCAGGGCATTCGTTCCTGAGCGTCGCCCACAGGCCGGGCGGGTCGTCGGCGGCGATCGCGGTTCCGGTCAATGCGATCAGGCTGAGCGCGTAACGGGCAAATCGGTTCATGGCAGCTCCCCCAGAGTGTGGCGGCACTCTAAGCGCGATCGGGGTACCAACGCCACGGCAGCTCGCGCTTGACGCGAAAAATTCGCCGCCGGCCGCAAATTCGCGTCGCCGGCTTGCCCTGCGGCACCCGGATGTGGAATCGATACCACATGCCGGTTCGCGAGGGGGCAGTGATGAAGTGGGTGATGGCGTTTGTGGCCGCGGTGGCGGTGCTGTGGGGGCCGGCGCCGGCCCGCTCGCTCTATGCGGCGCGGCCCAGCGATCCTGCGGCGGTCACGGTTTCGCCCTCAGCCGACGATACCGCCGCGCTCCAGGCCGCCATCGATACGGTCCAGGCCCGCAGTGGCCAGGGCATCGTGTTCGTGGCGCCCGGCCGCTATGTGCTGAAGGACACGGTGAATGTCTGGCCCGGCATAAGGCTGATCGGCACCGGCGCCGAACGCCCGGTGCTGACGCTTGCTGCTGCCACGCCCGGGTTCGGCGGCGCCGAGAAAGTGCTGTTGTTCTTTGCCGGCGCCCGCCCCGCGCCCGGCGAGCCGGTGCCCGACGCCAATCCCGGCACCTTCTATTCGGCGCTGTCGAACATTGATGTTGAAATCGGCGACGCCAATCCGGGCGCGGTGGTGGTGCGCTCCAAATACGCCCAGCATTCCTTCATCGCCCATTCCGAGATGCGCCTCGGCTCGGCGCTCGCCGGCATCCATGAGAGCGGCAATGTCATCGAGGATGTGCGTTTCATCGGCGGGCGCTATGGGCTGTGGACCGGGCAGCCGTCGCCGGGCTGGCAGTTGACGGTGATTGATGCCGTGTTCGAAGGCCAGCGCGAGGCCGCCATCCGCGAGCACGAAGCCGGCCTGACGCTGATCCGCCCGACGTTTCGCCATCTCCCCACCGCGGTGATGCTCGAGCCCGACACGGTCGACGAATTGTGGGTCAGCGATGCGGTGTTGGAAAACATTTCCGGGCCGGCGTTTGCGTTCGGCCGCGAAAAGACCGCGCGCAACGAGATCAACATGGAGCGCATCGCCTGTCGCAACGTGCCGGTGTTCGTGGCGCTGCGCGAGTCCGGCAGGCGCTTTCGCGCGCCGGGAGCGGACTATGTCGTCGCCCGCTTCACCCACGGTCTGGTTTACGCTGACGCCGGTGCCAAGCCGGCGATCCGCACCGTCATCGCGGCCGCCCCAGGCACAGCACCCGCGCCGGTCAGCGATCTGAAGCCGATCCCGCCGATGGCGGAGTGGTTCAATGTCCGCGACGGCGGGGCGCGCGGCGATGCCAAGACCGACGACACGGAAGCGCTGCAACAGGCCATCGCCCGCCATCGTGTGCTTTACTTTCCGAGCGGGGTTTATCGCGTTCACGCCACCCTGGCGCTGAAACCCGACACGGTGCTGATCGGTTTGCACCCCGGTGCGACGCAAATCCTGTTGCCTGATGGCACGCCGGGCTTCGACGGTGTCGGCGCACCGCAGCCGCTGATCGAAACCGCCGCGGGCGGAACCAACATCGTCGCCGGCATCGGGCTCTATACCGGCGGCAACAATCCGCGGGCGGTGGCGGCGCTGTGGCGTGCGGGCGCGGCGTCGATGATGAACGATGTGCGTTTTCTCGGCGGCCACGGCACGCCCTTGCCCGATGGCGCTCGCGAAAATCCGTACAATGACAATCATACCGCCGATCCCGATCCGGCGCGGCGCTGGGACAGTCAGTATCCGAGCTTGTGGGTGAAGGGCGGCGGCACCTTCCTCGACATCTGGACGCCCTCCACCTTTGCCGGAGCCGGCGTGCTGGTCTCCGATACCAAAACGCCCGGCCGGGTCTATCAGCTATCGGTCGAGCATCACGTCCGCCACGAAGTCGAAGTGCGCCACGCCGCACATTGGCAGTTCTTCGCCTTGCAGACCGAAGAGGAGCGCGGCGAAAGCGGCCATGCCTTGCCGGTGGAGGTGATCGGGTCGGAGGACATCCTGTTCGCCAACACCCACGCCTATCGCGTCATCAGTTCCGACACGCCGTTCCCGTACGTGGTGCGGGTTTCCGGCTCGCGCGACATTCGTTTCCGTGCCATGCACTGCTTTTCCAACAGCAAGGTGTCGTTCGATGCGACGGTGCTGGAGTCCGATCGCGGGATCACGGTATGGGATCGCGAGTTCGCCGCGCTCGATATCCATCCCGGTCGGCGAGGCGCCAAGTCCGACAAGCGGTTGACCAAACTCGCCGGCGGCTTTGCCAGTGTCTCGGGCGCCGCGGCGGGGCCCGACGGATCGGTCTATTTCATCGACAGCCTGGCGCAGACCATCTATCGCTGGCACGGCACGCTGACCAATGTCGCCGATGCGCCGCTCGAGCCGGTCAATCTCGCCGTCGATGGCGCCGGCAATCTGATGGCGGTGTCGCGCCATGGCAACGGACTGATCTATGCGACGGCGCCCGATGGTGCCGTGACCGTGCTGGCACCGCAGCGCCGGCCCGCGGGCACCCAGTTTGTACTGCCGGTGGGAAGCTGGACGCTCGATCGCGCGCTGCTGGCCAAACCGACCGCCTGGATCGTCTCGCCCGATGGCACGCTGTCGTGGCCGGTAGCGGCCGATTTCCTTGAAGGCCTCACGGCGTGGCAGGTGAAAATGGCGCCGCAATATCGTGCCTTTCAGGTGGCGCGCACGACGCCGGGCACGGCGACGTTCATCACCGAGGAAGAGGAGCTGCGCACCTATAAGGTTGATGTCGGCGCCGATGGCGGGCTCAGCAATTGGCGGCTGTTTGCCGAACGCGGCGGCGAGGCGGTGGCGCGCGATGCCGCGGGCAGGGTCTATATCGCCGACGGCAACGTTTACGTTTACAGCCCGGCGGGCACGCTGATCGACACCATCGTCATGCCCGAACGCGCCACCAGCCTTGTCTTTGCCGGCACGCTCTTCATCACGACGCGCACGTCACTCTACGCCGTGCGGCAATAGCCTTACGCGAAATTCACGCGCGCGGGAATTGACGGGCCTTGCCAAAGGTGCCAAAAAATTAGCACCAAGAATTTGGCATGTTTGCTGGAGGGCGTCGTGGCCACCCTGAAAGACGGTTTTTCCCGGCGTGAGCGCGAGATCATGGAGGCGCTCTACAAGCTCGGCAAAGCCACTGCGGCGCAGATCGTCGAACAGCTTCCCGATCCGCCGTCCACCACCGCGATCCGCACGCTGCTCTCCATTCTCGAAAGGAAGGGCCACGTCCGCCACCGCCTCGATGGCGTGCGCTACATCTACGAGCCCAAGGTGGCGCGCGAGAAGATGGCGCAGAAAGCCGTCAAATCGGTGCTCGCCACCTTCTTCGACAATTCGGTGGAAGGCGTGGTGGCGGCGCTGCTCAGCCAGGAAGACCTCAAGCTCGGCAAGCCCGAACTCGACCGCCTGACGCGGCTGATCGAAAAGGCCAAGGAGGAAGGGCGATGACCGTCATCAACACGCTGCTGTTCGCCGCTGCCGCGTTCCTCGGCTCGGTTCTGGTCATCGGTGCCGCGCTGCTGCTCGCCCGCGGCCGCACTGCCGCCAGCCGCCATCTGATCGTCACCGGCGCCTTCGCCGCCTTGCTCGGCCTGCCGCTCGCGGCACTGCTGCTGCCCTCGCAATGGGTGTGGATGCTGCCCGCCGCCGTGTCCGCTGCTGCACCGGTCGGTGCGCCAGCCACCATGGCGCCGGCGCCTGGGTTCGGTGTTGCCCAAGCGCTCGCCGTCATCGCGGCGGTGTGGGCGCTCGGCGTCATGTTTCATCTCTTGAAACTGACGCTCGGCGGCATCGGGCTGATCCGGCTTTACCGCCGTTCGGTGGCGCACAGTCCCCACGGCATCGACGACGCGCCGTTCCGCGGCCTCGGCTGGCAGCTGCGCCTGCACACCTCGCCGGGTGGTTGCGGTCCGCTCACCTGGGGCGTCGTCAAACCGGTGGTGCTGCTGCCGAAAGCTTCGGTCGCGTGGCCGCGCGAGCGGCTGCTGAGCGTGCTGCTGCACGAAGCCGCCCACGTCCGCCGCAAGGATTGCCTGTGCCGCCTGATCGCGATCCTGACCGCGGCGCTGTATTGGCCCAATCCGTTGGTGTGGGTCGCCGCCCGCCGCCAACGTGCCGATGCCGAGCGTGCCGCCGACAATGCGGTGTTGGCGGCCGGCATCAAGCCGACGCGCTATGCCGAGCATCTGGTCGGACTGGCGCGCGAGTTTTCCAGCGCATCGTTTGCCTTGTCGCTGTCGATGGCCGAGCAGCGCCTGCTCGACACCCGCGTCACCTCGATCCTCGATCCCGATCAGTCCCGCTCCGGAGTGACCACAATGGATGTGTTGAAACTCGGCGTCGCTGCGGTGGCGCTGATGGCCGGTCTTGCCATGGTCCGCCCCTCGCTCGCCGAAACGCCCGACACCCCGCCGGTGGCCGTGCCGCCGTCGCCGCCTGCTGCCGGTGTAGCTCCGAAACATACGGTGCACCGCATCCTCCGCATCTCGCGCCACGGCCGCGTTACGCAATACACCGCGGACGAGGACGTCACGCCGCCACCTCCTCCGCCTGCCGATCTGGCCGCGCCGCCGGCCCCCGTCGAACCGCCTGTGCCACCGGCCCCGCCACGTCTCGACGAGGCGCAACAGGCGGTCCATGGCCAGGCCGAGGCGCGCCGCGCCATGGCCGAAGCCCGCCGGGCGCTGGCGCAGGTCAACCTCGACCAGACCGTCCGCCAAGCGCTGCAGCAGGCCGCGACGGCAATGCGCGATGCCAATGTCAGCGAAGCCGACGCCAAGCGGGCGCTGGCGCAGGTCGACGTCGATCGCGTCGTCGCCGAAGCGATGAAGAACGCGCAAAGCGCGCTCCAGCGCGCGCAAGCGCATCGGCGCCGCGTGGTCCGCAGTCAAAGCGACGGTAACAATGCCGCTGAAACTGACGACTGAACGCGCGAGCACCGACGTGCGCGACACGGCCCCGCCGCAAGGCGAGGCCGTTTTTTCATTGGTGCGGAAAACTTACGGCGAGCCGGCGCGGCGCGTCATCGCGAGTTCGTGGCGTAGCTCGCTGGTTTCGCTGCGGTCGGACATGTCCGACAGAATGGCGCCAAGGTGGGTGTGCTTGCCGTAGAAGGCATCGTTCCAATCGGTCTTGGGATCGACCACCGAACCTTCCAGCGTCAAGCCGCCGTAGGCGCCCTGCGTCGACGACCAGATGATGATGTCGCCCGAAAGGTTGGGCGCGGTCGCGCCTTGCGCGTTGGCGCCGACGGTGACGACGGTCAGGCCGGCGCCGGCGCCGAGCTTGAACTTCGAGCGTTCGATGCCTTCCAGCGCCTTCTGGCTCATGATGAACATCACCAGTTCCGCTTTTTCGAGCCCGATCTGCAGACCGAACGAGCCCGACGCCAGCGTGTAGAAGGCGGGATTGCTGTAACGGTCGCCCTCGCGGCGCAACAGCACGCCGTTGCCGCCTTCGGCGCCGAACATGAAGCCGCCTTTGACCAGGCTCGGCACCACCAGCACGGCGCGGGCGCGATGCAGCAGATCGGCGGAGGGCCCGAAACTCTGGTCCGACCGCATATGCGTGACGGTGTTGGCCGCACCGGCGATAAGGGTAGTCTGGTCGCTGGCCAAAGCGGCTGCGAACGACAAGGTAAGCGCAAGGGCCGCAGCGGCGGCGAAACGTTTCATGAGCATGGGTCTCCTCGTTGGGCAGGGCGCCCGCTGCCGTGAAAACGCCGCTTACACGCCGAGGTTCCGGTTCCGCTATGCCGCCCGCCGTGCCGCATAGGCGGGATAATATTCCGCCATCATCCGATCGCGGTAGCGCATCAAATTGACCTGCGCCTCGGTGAAATCGCGCAATGCCGTCGTGAATACCGGGGCGCTGGCGGCGGCGATCATGGCGAAGGCGGTGGCATCGACGGCGGACGGCGCCGGTCCCATCAGGAACGCGCGATTGCCGAGCAGCGTCGCCAGCGCCGCCACGGAACGGCAGCCGAGGCCCGCGATCTCGGCCGGCGTATGGCGACCGAGGCCCTGACCGTAGAGCGCGCTGGCGACCCTGGCGCGGGCGGTGGTGCGGGCTTCCTCGCGCGGGCCTGAGGGCAGGGTGTCGAAGAAGTGCGCCGGCCCGGCGACGAAATTCGCCTCGATCATCCAGCGCTGATGCACGATCGCCCAATAGAGATGATCCTCCAGCATGCGCTCGATCGCCCAGCCGCGCGCCCGCATCTCCGCCGTCAGGCCGCGATCGAGATCGATGCGGTACGCCTTCTCGATGTGATCGCGAATGAAGGTCGAATCGCCGATGCGGTTCTCGGCTTCGACGATGTAGGGAATCTTGCCTTTGGGCCCGTCGTCGGGCGAGCCGCGCTCGAGCCGATAGGGAATGTCGGCCATCTTGAGCTGCACTTCGGTCTTCATCACGAACGGGCTCGCCTGCGGCAAGCCGAATGCGGGAAACGAACCGTACAAGGTGACCATGGTGAAACTCCCTCGCCAACGCCGGACTTGATATCCCACCCCTGCTGACAGCATGCTGTCAGTAGTCTGGCAGTAGGGTGTCAGCACGAAGGGAGCCGCGATGCGCCGGGCCGACCGTCTGTTTCGCATCATCCAGGTGTTGCGCCGCAAGCGCCGGCCGGTGACCGCGCACGAGATCGCCGCCGAACTCGAAGCCAGCGTGCGCACCATCTATCGCGACATCGCACAATTGATGGCCGACCGCGTGCCGATCCGCGGCGAGGCCGGCATCGGCTATGTGCTCGACGGCGGCTTCGACATGCCGCCGTTGATGCTGACCGCCGACGAGATCGAAGCGGCGATGCTCGGCGCCCAATGGGTGATGGGGCGGGGCGATGCGGCGCTGAAGCGGGCGGCCTCTGATCTCGTCGCCAAGATCGGCGCGGTGATTCCGGAGCATTTGCGCCCGGTGCTGCTCGAGCCGACCGGTGCGGCCTCGCCGGTATTGCCCGATGCGCCCGCCGATGTCATCGATATGGCGCGGGTGCGCACCGCCATTCGCACCCAGGGCAAAATCCGGCTGCACTACCGCGACGAGAAAGGTGTCGAGACCGCGCGGGTGATCTGGCCGATCGCGGTCAGCTATTGGGAGCGCGTCCGCCTGATTGTGGCGTGGTGCGAACTGCGGCGCGGCTTTCGCCATTTCCGTACCGATCGCATCGCCAGTTTTGAATTTCTCGAAACAAGGTATACGGCGCCGCGCGCCCGCCTGAAGGCGCAATGGCAAAAAGGATTGTCGGCACACTGAGTAACCAACCACAGCGTGCGGGCCCTTACGTATGCACACCTAGCGACGGGAAAGCCCCTTGACCGTTCAGTAACTTCAACTCACCCTCAAGCAGCTAAAAAATAGCGCAGTGGGGAGCGGATGTCCTTCAACTTTGGGGCTGCCTTGGCAGTCTTCCTGGCGGCGGGCTCGACGCCGGGAACCGATGGTTCCGTCAATCCGCAGTCGATGCAGCAGGTGGCCCCTGTGATCGCGCCCGCGGCGTTGCGGGCGATGCTGGCGTCGTCGGTGAAAGTGTTGCTGGTCGATGTCCGCCACCCCGACGAGTTCGCGGCCGGTCATATCGCCGGCGCCATCCTGATGCCGCTGGAAAACATCGCAACGGCCTACCACAGCCTGCCGAAAGGCATCCGGATCGTCGTCTATTGCCAATCCGGCAACCGCAGCGCCCAGGCGGTATCGTTCCTGGTATCGCACGGCTATGCCAACGCGCTCAGTCTCGACGGCGGCGTGCTGGCGTGGGATGCGCTGCCGCGATAGCCGTTTACCATCTCGTCGGGCGCGTCGTCTCGTCGCCGCTTGGAAACAGGCAGCGAAACGCTTCCGCATTCGTGGGCATGCTCAAGAAACGGGCACGGACAATGTTTGTGCGCCGGGCCGATTTGTGGTCTCCTGATGCGATAAGATGGCTCGGGGGAGTCTCCATTGGTAACGATCGATGTGCGGCATGACGGCTTGGCTCGTTTGGAGCGCGTGTCGGCGCCAACGCAAGCCTTGGCGGAGCAGCGGGCGACCACGCTCAACGCCCGCTGGAACGAAGCGTTTCGCGCCCGCCCGGCGCTGACGGGGCCGACCCTCGATGCCGTCGGCAAGCTGATCGCGGACGAACGCACGGCCGAGGCCGAGCGCGCCGTTCACGCGCTGAGTGCGATCCTGATCGATTCCGTGCGCGCCGAGCCGGCGACCGATTGGTCGGCGCTGGTCGATCTGACGCCGTTTGCCGAAGCCGCGCCGATGGCGCCCCTGCCGCCGCAAGCCGATATCGAGCCGCGGCGCGAGGATTTTCCACGCGCGCCCTTGACCCTCGCCACCCTGATCAGTCCGCGCGCGCTGCGCCGCCGGCGTGAGTTCGCCGAAGCGAAATTCGAAACCGCGCATTCGGGCTGGAAGTATCTGAC
This sequence comes from Rhizomicrobium sp., assembly GCF_056722145.1. Lineage (NCBI taxonomy): Bacteria > Pseudomonadati > Pseudomonadota > Alphaproteobacteria > Micropepsales > Micropepsaceae > Rhizomicrobium > Rhizomicrobium sp. The sequence continues at coordinate 9,741 of NZ_JBWZET010000040.1, forward strand.
GCGCTGGCGCGACAGCGAACATGAGAAGGCGCTGGCGGTGCATCGCGCCGCGCTCAGCGAATGGCAGGCTCGCGAGGCCGCCTTCCTCGAACGCCAGGCCCGCGCCAATGCCCGACTCGATGCGCTGGTGGAAGGCTATCGCGCCGGCGAGGCCGAGGCGGTGATCGGCCATTGCGACCTCAACCTGTTGTCGCTTGCCCGTCCCGACCGCTTCCCCTGCTTCTGGACGATGCGCTATGCGGCCGGTGCGCTGGAAATCGACTACGACCTGCCGAGCATGGAGGCGGTGCCGATCCTGAAGGCGGTAAAATACCTGCCGTCGCGCGGCACGTTCGAGATGATCGTGCAGCCCGAACGCGAGCGCGAACGGGTCTACGGCGAGGCGGTGTTCCAGACCGCGCTGGCGGTGCTGCATACCCTGTTCAGCGGCGATGCGGCGGGAGCGCTGAAGGCAATCGCGTTCAACGGCTGGGCCAATTACGTCGACGGCGCCGCGTTGCGCCCGGGGCGGGCCTGCATCCTGTCGGTCACCACCACCAAGGAGCTGTTCCAGGGCATCGATCTGGCCAGCGTCGATCCGCAGGCCTGCTTCCGCGCGCTCAATGGCACCATGAGCGCCAAGCTCGCCACCTTGGCGATGGCTCAGCCGGCGCAGAGATAGCGTTCGGGACGCGCGTAGACGAGGGTCGGCCCGTCCCACACCTCGATGCGTTTGGAGCCCGCCGTCTTCATGGCATGGGCCAGCACCTTGGCCTGGATGTCGTTGGCGCATTCCGTGGCGATCTTCGCCGTCAGCCTGCCGTCGTTGTCGAGATAGCGGATATCGTAATTCGGCATGGGTCCATCCTAGTGGCTCCCCCCTCCAGATATGGCGCGCCTTGGCGACAGAACAAGGACGAACCGCCTCTTTTTCCATGACATTTCCGAAGGGAAGAACACGCAAAGTTCCGCTTCGTTACGGTCCGTTGAAATTCGCCCGGCCACTTACCATCTGAGTACGCGAGATCAGGAGGGATTGCCCGTGAACGACATCTGCCGGCCGGCGCGCCAGGATGCCCTGCGCACCATGGCCATCGTGGCCCATGTTTGTTTGTTGCTCGGACTGGTCACCGCGCACCTCGCCGCCGTCGGCGCCGTGGTCATCGCCTACCTCGAGCGCGACGAGGCGCGGGGCACGCCATGGCAGTCGCACTATGAGGCGATCATCGCGACGTTCTGGGTGGCGCTGGTGGCGCTCATCGTCGGCGTGCCGCTGAGCTTCGTGTTGGTCGGCATCCCGATCCTGATCGTGGCGGCGATCTGGTACCTGTACCGCGCCATCCGTGGCCTGGTGCACGCCGTCGACGACCGGGAATACTGAACCGCTATTGGAACGGATCGTCGTCGCGATCGCCCATATGCGCCATCGGGTGCGGTTCGGACGGCGTCTTCGGCCGGGCGAAGCAGAAACCGAGCACGCCCAGCATCATCGTCAGGGCGAAGGTGTAGGGGAAGATGCTGAACACCACGTCGCGGGCGATGGCGGCAGTGTGAAAGCTCATTCCCATCGCGGCGCCCCACAGATCGCAAGCGCCGAAACCGTCGCTCGACAGGGTGCAGCCATCGTGACGCGAGAACAGCACCGCCAGCAGCGGCAGCATCGGCGCCAACAGCGGCAGCGCCAGCATCGACAGGGTACCGGTCAGCGGCCGGTGGGCGCGAAAGGCCAGCAGCGTTGCCGCCAGCGACAGGCCGACGAGCAGGATCGAACTGGTCGACACAACCCAGGCAAGATTGAGGGCGTCGCGCAATCCGGCGCCCAGCGCCATGCCGTGGCATAAGCCGGCGGTGGGGGCACAGCCGCTCGCCAGCGCCGCCAGTCTGACCGTCCACACCAGAACGGAGGGGCCCAGCAGCAGCGCGACGCACAGCGCCCATCCCTTCAGCGAAGGCAAACGCGGCGAATGTGCGATCTCGTCCATGCGTCCACTGTAGGCGCGTTCCTCCGTGGGCGTAGCAAAATAGTGAATGGATGCTTAACGCCCATCTTGCCGCTGCGCGGATTGGGCCTGCGGGAGCGCTATCAGCGGCCGTCTTCGCGTGCCAGGAATTCGTGCACCAACTCGGCGTTGCGGCCGCCGTCGGCATCGCCGGTACGGCTCTTGGCGCGCACGTCGATGCGCACGCCGATCTTGCCGGCCGGCTTGACCCGGATGACGATGTCGGAAATCGCCCCGAACCATAGCGTCTTGGCGGTGGCTTCGATGCGGCCGCTCTTGACGTCAAAGGCGGCGACCTTCCAGCCCAGGCCGTTGGCGGCGTTGACGGCGCGCCAGAAATACTTGGCGACGAATTCCTGCTGCGGCGTGGTGCCGGCGAGACGTTCGAGCGGCTTGATGTCCTGCCAGGCGTTTTTCTGCGCCAATGCCGTCGTCAGCCGCTCGCCCTGATAGGTGACCATCACCGGCCCGTCGTAGCTGGCGGGATTGGGCGCGCCTTGGCGCTGGGCGAGAAGGGCGACGAACGCCGGCGCATCGCCGATATCGGTGGAAACGTCGTGGATCGGCGGCAGGGTGTAGATGTGCCAGAGATGGTTGGCCGGAATGCCGATCAGGATCGCCGAGCCGAACAGGCCGATGGCGCCGTAGCGCCAGCCGGTCGAGTTGTTGAGGGCCAGCGCCCGCCACATCCAGGCGCCGCCGCACAACAGGCCCGCCGCGCCGATGGCGATGCCGGGTACCAGCACCTTGAGACCGAGGTCGAGCGTGAACAGGCCCAGCCGTGTGCCCGCCGAGGCCGCCAGCGCGATGGCGGCGCCGACGAAAAAGGCGGTGAAGGAGATGCGGGCGATCAGCGGCTGGGTGCGCATGTCAGCCTCCGCCGGCGCCGGCGGACGGGTGGTCGCGATCGTCTTGGGGTCTCGTCGTCACGCGGCGGTCATCCTTGCAAGGACCGCGAGTATAGCCTGTGTCGGGGCCGGCGATCCTGCCGCCGCCAGCGGCCGTTCGTCCCATTGATCAGCGCCGGGCGAAGCAAGTGTGGGACTCGCGCGCCCGGGGCGGGCCACGACCTGGTCTTTGAAGAATTGTCTGCAATGCATACAAAATGTTTGAGAGTGTTTCTGGCGCCGCCGGCGGCAACCCGCTGCGAACCGGGCCGGCCATGCTTGCCCCTGGGGAAGTCTCCCGGCATGGGTGATTTTGAGCAACATGTGCAAAATTTCGCGTTCCGGTCGGCGACGCAATCGGTCCTCACAGGCGAGTTCGCCGCGGCATCCTTAATGAGATTAGGGGGCATTCCAGAACGCGTAAGTGCCGAAGACTCATAGTAGATTAGTTCTAAACTGCGGCCATTCTCCTACTGTATAGTTTGGGAAATATCAGAAAACGCCCTATTTTTCTTCGAAAAAAAATACACCTGCGCAGTATGGGATCATCTTGACGGTACCGAAGCGGCATCCGTAGAATTCCCTATCTGATGGAAGTCAGGGCATCGGAACCAGAGAGCCAATTGCAAGGCCAGACGCAGCCGGGCCCGACAAAGTGGAACGATGGGAACCCACCAAATGAACCGAACCTTTACGATACGACAGTTGACCAAGGAGTTTTCCGTTACGGCGCGAACCTTGCGCTTTTACGAGGACGAAGGCCTGATCGCGCCCGAGCGGCGCGGCCAGACCCGCATCTATTCGGTCAAGGACCGCGCCCGCATCATGCTGATCCTGCGCGGACGCCGCTTGGGCTTTTCGCTGGCCGAGATCCGGGAATATCTCGAGATGTACAATCCGGCCGAAAATGAGCGCCAGCTCACCCACGCGCGCAAAAAGTTCGAAGACCGCATCGTCGCCTTCGAGAAGCAGAAGGTCGATATCGATGTCGCGATCAGCGAGCTGAAGCGTTCGATTGTCGAGGTCGATCAACATCTGGCGGACGCCGCGGCTGGGACCGTGACGGAGCCGGCGGTTGAGGCCGTTGCCGCCGCCTGAGAGCGCGGCGCACTCTGATAAAACGCCGGGCCGGTGCTGTTCACCGGTCCGGTTTTTTTTGCCTTTTTCCCGCCGCGCCGACGCGCCTAAACTGTCCCTTCGGTTGGGGAGGGTTTCATGCGGATTGCGATTGTGGCGGCGGCCGTGCTGGCCATCGCGGCGACGGCGCGCGGCGACGACAGTTCGGCGATGCTGCGGGCGGGCTCGATCGTGTTCACCAAGTCGACGCCGGTGAAAATGGCGGCCGAAGACCTGTTCGTCAGCCCCACGGCGGTGCGCATCCGCTTCGAGTTCGAAAATCCCACCGCCAAGGACGTCGAAACCATCGTCGCGTTTCCGCTGCCCGACCTGGCCACCTGGGACTTCGCCGAAAGCGCCATCGGCACCGTCACCGACGATGCCAGGAACTTCGTCGGCTTCAAGGCGGTGGTCGACGGCAAGCCGGTCGCGGTAACGGTGGAACAGCGCGCCTTCTTCAAGGGCCGCGACGTCACCGCGCAGCTCATTGCCGCCGGCGCGGTGATCAATCCGGTGACCGATCGCGGCTACGAGAAACTCGCCGCCCTGCCGATTGCCAAGAAGAAGGCGCTGATCGCGGCGGGCCTGGCCGAAGGCGATGGCGCCGACGAATTCTATCCGCAATGGATCGTGAAGACGAAATTCTACTGGACGCAAAAATTTCCGGCCAAGAAGCGGGTGGTGATCGAGCATTCCTATCAGCCGGTGACGGGACAGTCGTTCTTCACCACCGCCTATCACACCCGCAGCGAAAAGAACCTGTTCGGCAACCTCGACTACTGCATCGACGAGCGTACCTGGGCGACGCTGGCGGCGCGCACCGGCGGGGCGGCGGCCGATCCTTCGGAAGGCACGCGGCTGATGACCACGTTCGAAACCAGCTACATCCTGTCCACCGCCGCCAATTGGCAGGGCCCGATCGGGCGCTTCCACCTGACCCTCGACAAGCTCAAGGCGGACAACATTCTCTCGTTATGCTGGGAGGGCGAACTCAAGAAGAGCGGCGCCACGACCTTCGACTTCAACGCCGTCAATTATGCGCCCAAGCGCGATATCGTGATGATCGTGTTCGAAAATGCCGGGCCGCAATAGCGGTTAACGCCCCAGGAACCAGTCGGCGAGGCGGCGCCAGAAGCGCGGGCGCGGGCCGCGGGGGACGGTGCCTTCGGCGTAGGCATGACTGCCGGAAACCAACAATCCGATCATGAGGCGGCCCCATCAGAGACAGGCGCCTGATTATACACGCAACTTACAAATCGTCCACAGCTTATCCACAGCCTGCCGCAACGCTGTGGGCAGCATCAGCCGGTCAGCCGCTCGTGCCATGACAGCACCAGCGCGCGGCTGCAGCTAAGGCGGTCCATGCGCGACGTAGCAATCGCTGTCCAGATTTCGGCAATGCCGGTGGGCACCGGCGCGCGCCGCGCTTTCTCGACGGCGAGGGCGCGGCAAGGATCGAATTCGTCATAGGCGACGTAGAGGCCGGTAAAGAATCCGCCGAACACCAACAGCAACAGGACAATGATGTTCCGGATCATGGAGGCTCCCTAGTAGGGGTGGCCGCCCGGCTGGTTGTCGGGGATCGGGCCGCCGTCGTTGGCCGAATGGGTGCGATTGGTGCGGCAATTGTAGAAGCCGCTGGCCCAGCCGGAGCGATAGTGCTTGTCGGTGCGGTAGAGATTGTCGTCGCGGACCTGATCGGCGCGGTAGTTGGCGTCCTGGATGGTGGCCGAGGCGCAGCCGTCGGAATAGCCGGCCTTGAAGCCGGGGGTGTTCTTGGCGGCGCGGTCGCGGGCGGTCGGCATGACGATGCCGCAACCGGCCACACTGGCGGCAAGGAGGAGTGCGAGCGCAGGAGCAAATCGGGCGATTTTCATGACGGCGAGTCTATCAGGGCCGGGCGCCCCGCAAAAGTTACAGATGGAAGCATGCCGCCACCCGCCCGGGCGTGTAAAACGGCCTGACAGAGCCGACGGACCGCGGGCCGGGGCGGTTAGCATTTGTTGTCGCCGGCGCTGACGGGGCGCTGCCGTCGCGGCGAAAGCAATCCGTCTACGGATAATGTTCCATGCCCCAGATTCCGCCTGTTTGTCTCGGCTTTGGCGCCGCCCACATCATCGCGGCGCGGCCAGTGGCGCGACCCTGGCAGGCGTGCCGGGCGGGCGCGGTGTCGGAACCTTTGACAGGCGCGCCGCGCCCCCTTCAAGGAATGCCGGTATTTCAGCGTTTCCGTGCATGGCATGACGATTGCTAACCAGACGTGGAAAGCCCGGATGGCGGGCGGGAACCTGGAGGTGGGCAGATGGCGATGCACTGGAAGCTGTGGGTGGCGGCGATCGCGATGGTTGGCGCGGCCGAAGCGGCACCGACCTGTACCACCACCACCGATATCGGCCCGTCCGGCGTGGTGGCGTGGTCGAGCCTGTCGAGCGGCGACTGCATCCGCTCGGGTGACAAGCTCTACGGCAATTTCAGCACCACCAACCTGCCTGCCGACACCGTGCTCATCTTCAACACCAACACGATCGGCTCGCTGGTGCACCAGCAGCTGTCGTTCGACGGCTCCTATCTCGCCGGCTCAAGCTATACCTGGGGCTATGAGGTGGCGGTTGATTTCGCGGTGGCGACGCCCGGCACGGTGATCACCTCGATCGATGCCGATTTCACCCAGACCGCCTCCAATGGCGCCTCCACGCTCGACAAGGGTCTCGATCCGGCCGGCGATGCCGCCATTCACGAGGTCAAGGTCGGCACCGTGGTGCAGCCCGGCAGCGTGACGAGTGCCAATTTCGGGGCCGATGTCACCGATGTGGCGGTATCGGAAGCGCTGGCCGACAACGGCACGATCTCGTCGGTCACCAACACCATCACCGAATTTGCGCCCGGCCGGAACATTCCCGAACCGCTGACGCTGGCGCTGATGGGCTTCGGACTGCTCGGTTTGAGGCTGGCGCGCCGCCGCCGGGTCTGACTGCGACTGGAGAGGGGGAAAGCGGCGGCCGCGAGGCCGCCGTTTTCACATGCGCGCGGCTGGAGATCATCGGTTGCACCCCGAATCCCCGCGATGACGACCCCTGCGGCGGGGTCTTGATGGGACCGAAGTCATGCAACCACAAGGGCGATTGTATACTTGAGTTAGCGGACAAAAGTCCTGGCAAAACAGGGCGCTAAGTCTAAAAATGGAGAAGCCTTATGGTTGTAGAGAAAGAAAAACCCGAAGAAATTGATGTCACCCCGGAGATGATAGAAGCGGGGGTGAGGGAGTTGCGGCTATCGTTTTCCAATGATGGCACAATGGATGATGCCCAGGACGTCGTTACAAGCATTTTCAAATCAATGGCATTTGCGGCCCCGAACCGGACTTTTGATACTCCTCCGCAAAAACAGATACTCCGGTCATGGTGACCGCCATTACAAAACGCCTTCGCATACTGCGTTTGGCTTCCGAGCGTTTCTCCCACCTCCCTAAATACAGGAGACGGCATACAGCGGAGACTTCGGGGGTGCGAAACGTCGTTGTTTGAATGCGGTGTGCAAAAACGTTTCGTATCTCCCTAATGTAATCTGCGTTCCTGCGAACATCGTTGTTTATGAGCCCGAATGCATAGGCGACATTTATCTTCGCTGAAAAGGTTGAGAGTGCACCTCTTGGCTCAAAGAGTGCGTCGGAACTATTTTTCATAGCGGCTTTGAGTTTTGCGGCGATCATCCCCTCAAGCATCGACCCACCGACGACGGCTACAAGTCTGTCATTTTTCCCCGTGAAATCGCGAAAATGCCTGTCCATATCGACAATAAAGTTATCGCGTAGAAGGGAGCGAAGAGCTTTGATGGATGAGTTCGTTTGCGGCATAATGTGGGGCCCATGAAAGACGAAAATCTATCCGACACCGAAATCGAACGCCGCCGCGAAGCAGCGCTAAAGCGGATGCTCTCTACGCCGCACAAACCGCACAACGAGTCGGCAAGTAAGAGCAAGAAGAAGCGGAAAACTAGCCCCAAGAAAAAGCGGACTTAAGCAGTCACAGCGGATAAGCACGGCGCTTCGCACACTTCGCAATCGCTTAATGGGCGTTTTTGTGCCGCCTCGCTCCTGGCCTCGGCCTTGATGGCAGCTAGATCGAAAAGAGTTTTTACGGAATTGACCATAAATGGGAGATTGGGGTTAGTCCCGGTGACTGCGCGGAATCCATATCGGTAATAGAGGTCTGATACCCTTCTGGTCAAAGCATGAAGGGCAACCCCATATAGCCCAACATTTCGTGCAATCAGTTCACACCGGTCTAGTGTATGACCAAGCATGAATGTGCCGATTTTCAGATTTTGAAACTCCGCTCGCACAGCGAATAGCTTCAGATATATAAAAGGCACATAGCTTTTCGTCTTTTCTCCGAATGTTATGTCAGGGTCTAGGTTCTTGGAATCCGCGCCAAGAATTTCAAGTGCGCAGAATCCGTAAGCATCCCTCACGCCCTCGCGCGTTACACAAAACACTCGCAAGCGGTGCTCTGCTTGTAATGAGCAGCATTCTGCGATCTTGCGATCAATCTCGCGCTCACCACAACTGAACGTCGCTAATTCGGAAGCATCTCTTAGTGGCGCAAACCTAAGGCCTCGGATGTCCGGAATTGGTAGGGCAGCCGTCATTGGAATTTTGCAGATAAAAGAGATAGGCACGCTTAAGGTCTTCTGTAACGCCGCCCGTTTCTTTGTAGACGCGTTCACAGAATTCGTACGCTTCCCTTTCATTTGCAAAGGGAGATTTGGGCTTTTTTCCACGCCCTATGTGCTGCTTAAGAAATTCGATCAGCGAGAAGACGTTATAGGTGCCCATATCACAGCCCCAACTGCGGATCGCTTGACACGTGCCAAGTCTCCCGCCCGACAGCACCCCAAATCACTTGGAATCGTACAGGAATATCTGCGACATGCGCTATGGACAAATTGCGCTTGTGGATTATTCGTGAATGACTTTGTGTTTCAAATACTTGAGCGCATGGTATTGCCATCTCAGTACCCCAGAAGCGAAAGAATGAATCGCAGTTTCGCTACTCCGTTCAGGAAATCTCGCTTGTCTTTGTCGATCAGCTTACCTGTCGATAAGTGAGCCGCTTGCCTTCGGCGCCCGCCAAGATTTTCTCAGCGCGCATCGTGTCGTTGATGCCCAGCTTGGCGCGGTTGGAATACCGGAAATCGAATTCTGCGAGGTAACGCTTAAGGTGTTGTTCGGAAACATGTTGATACGTACCGACCATGCCGCGCTCAAACACCGAAAAGAAGCCTTCGACCGTGTTCGTGGTCACGTCACCGCGGGCGTACTCTTTGCGGCCGTGATTGACCTTCTCGCGCTTGGTTTTAACGCGGCTGTACATCGGGCTTTCGTCGGTGTGCAAACGGGTGCCTTCCACCACGTTTTCATTGACCAGCGTGCCGATGGTGATCGCGTCGGGGCCTTCTGGCAGGTGGTAGGAGCGGGCGCGGCCACCGCGCTCCACAAGGCTTACCACCGTGCATTTGTGGCCAGCGCCGCCCGTCTTCTTCACGGTGCCACGCTTCTTGCCGGTATAGAGTTCGTCGGCCTCTACGACCCTTCCCTCGCCACCTAACGGCCCCATGTCAGAAGCGGCGGGCGCCATAGCTTCACGGATGCGATGGGACATGAACCACGCGCTCTTGTAGGTGATCCCGAGCATCCGGTGCAGTTGATGGGCGGAAATACCCTTCTTGCTGGACGCCATCAACTCAAGGCCCAACAGCCACTTGTGCAGTGGGATGTGAGAGCGTTCGAACACTGTGCCAGTACGCACCGTGAACTTGCCACGACAGGAATTGCACAGCCACATACCAGCCTGAGTTTTTCCACCCATCCTGGACGACTGTCCTACAACTCCACATATCGGGCAGGTTGTCGCATCTGGCCAGCGACCCTTTTCCATATGGGCGATAGCGGCGGCTTCGTCGGTGAAGATGGGATTGGTCAGGTCACACATGGTCTTAGCTCCGTATGCTCCTGAATATAGGCCGCTTTCCTGCTAAGTCAAGTATATAATCGCCACCACAAGAATACATCCGACGTGTAACCGTTCAGTTTATTTTTGCCGCTATCCACCACCCGGAAACAAAATTTCTTTGGCCGTAAGGCATGGCAAGGGTTGCAAGATTCGTCCTTAGTTACCATTCCAAGTTGTTTCACTATCCCCATCGCCCAAACATGTAGGATAATGTTCCTCGCGCGGCTGCGTCGCGGCTTTGTAGGGGGATGGACATGAACGCATGGGGACCGGTGCGGCAAGCGCCGACGAGGGCCGGCCAGCAGGCTTTGCTGGCGCAGATTACCGTGGCGCAGACGACCGGCGTCGCGCTTCGCCAGCTGTGCGATGTGTTGCGCGGCGACGGCAAAGCCGCCTTCGCCCGCCAGACGGCGATGTATCTCTGCCGGCTGGTGTACGGCATGTCGCTCAGCGATATCGCCAGCGGCTTCGGGCGCGACCGCACCACGGCGGCGCACGCGATCCGGCGGATCGAAGAGGCGCGCGAGGATCCCGAGATCGATCGCCGTCTGGCGTTTCTCGAAGCGGCGCTGAGGCGGGCGGGAGGGTTTCATGACTGATCCCTCGCTGTCGCAGGCCATGCGCCGGATTCTTCACCGTCTGCAGCACGGCGCCAGCATGGGCCGGGCCGGTAGCGCCTTTCTGATGGCGGGGCGGCGCGGACCCAAGGCGCGGGTGGCGGCCGATCTCGTCGCCGTCCTGCTGAGCGAAAAGCTGGTCGCCGAAACCCCGGACGGCATCGTCCTGACGGCGCAGGGCGAACGCTGGCTGAAGGGCGGCGCCGCGGCGCAGCAGGAGCTTGAAACCCGGCTGATCAAGGATGAGGCGGGGCGTGAATGCTACGTCGTGGTCAACACCGCCGAGTCACCGCTGGCGGTGCTCAGCCGGCGCGGCCTCATCGGCGTGGTGGCGGCCGAAGCGGGCGAGAAGCTGCGCCGCGACTACACCATCGGCCAGCTGACGCCGCGCATGGGCGTCGATTATTCGGCGCCGGTCGGCAGTCATGCCTTCCGTCCCGACCTTGCCGACACCGTCATCGCCGCGCGTCAGCGTTTCAACCTCGCCATGCGCGCCGCCGGGCCGGGACTTGCCGACGTGCTGTTCGATGTCTGCTGCTATCTCATGAGCCTGGAGGACTGCGAGCAGGCGCATGGCTGGCCCCGCGGCAGCGCCCGCGTCGTGCTCGGCCTCGCGCTCGAGCGGCTGGCGTCGCACTACGGCATGACGGCACCGAAGTCGGCACGGACGCGATCGTGGCGGCGCGAAGACTGAGACCAACACCCCGCTCTTCCTCCGGGGGGGAAGGAAGAGCGGGGCCGTGGGCTAGTATGACGATTGCGTGCGCGAGAGGCTTGGGGGGGTACTCGCTTTCAGCATCGTCTTGGCTCTCTCCAGACGCTCGCGAACCGCCTGGCGGTAGCCGGTTGCGAGATCAAGACCGGCGGCGCATTGCGCGTGCTCTGCACAGGGGGGGACCTTGAGCAACTGCGCTGCGATTTCGACGATCTTCGGAGGGGCCACGCTTGGAGCGCCGGGATGGCCATATCCGACGTCCGGCTCCTGCGGGATAAGGACCGCTACCACGGTTATCCAAAATGCAGCGCGGAGGATCATCGGAACAGCACCATCGCCAAACGCACGAGCGAGTATGGGGATGGGATTTTGCCGCGCCTCTAAGCGATTTCGTAAACTTTGATACGACCTGGTTAATTTGGCCGCTTCCGCAATGCAGGAAAAACAAGCACTTGCCGAATTCGCTCTGTCTCGATTCAAGAAAGTCTCAAATACGGGACGAGGTTTAGAAACCGTTGAGTCGAATTTGAGACAAATGGGATGGGAGAGGAGTAGTGAGTAGTGAGTGCCGAACATGCCGTGCCGGAGCCCACTACTCACTACTACCTGTCCTCCACAATCACCATCGGGCCCAGCTCCACGGCCCCGTCGCGGCGGTTTTCGGCGGGCCACCACAGGCTGGAGACGGCGCCGTCGAAATAGAGCGCGTTCTGGCACTTCAGTCCGTCGCGAAAGAAGCGGGCGAAGCGGCCGAACGACACCGGGTCTTCGCTGATCACGAACCAGGCGCGGTGGGCATCGATGAGGCCGACGCCGTTGCGGATATTGCGCGACGGGCCTTCCGGCGAAATCCCGGGATGAATGGCGCCGTCGATCACCAGCATCGGTCCCGATTGGGTCGCCCAGCGCAGCGCCGGCGCGGCGGCGAGATAGTCTTCGGTGGTTTGCAGAACCAGCGAACCGTCGCGTGCCTGTCCGAACACGCCGTTGGGCTTCATGTGGAAATTGCCGCCGCCGTCACGGGTGTTGGCGCGGCGGCGCATCACGCCGTCTTCGATATAGAGCCCGATCGGCCGGCCGTCGGTGCCGAACATGCCGGCGTTCATGGCGAAGCGGACTTTGCGGGTGTTGCGCCCGAGCGCCCAGGCGGCGAACGAGCGATAGGGCTGGCCACGCCGGTCGCTATCGACGATCGCCATCGTCATGTCGTGGCTGTCGTAGCCGCAGATGATGAAGGTGTTGGTCTCGAACACGCGCGTCTGGCAGGGGTTGGCCAGGGCCGCAGGGCCGAACAATAGAAACGCCAGTGCAATCGCGCGCAGACGTCTTCTTCCTATTGTCATCGCCCGCGACTGCGGGCGACCCAGGTTGGGTTGCTCCGCCTTGGCCGTTGAGATCGAGCGTTTCTTAAAGCGGTCGCGCTTGTACGACTTGGATGGCCCGCAGTTGCGGGCCATGACATGTTCCATTTTAGCCCCCGGATGAAACGGCGGCGAGTCTACAAGCTTTTTGCCGGCAGCACGACGGTGGCGATGAAGCCTTCGCCAAGGGCGCTGGCGAGGCTGAGATTGCCGCCGTGCAGTTCGCAGTACGCCTTCACCAGCGTCAATCCCAGGCCGGCGCCGGCGGGGTGATCGGTGGTGCCGCGCCCGCCCTGCTCGAACGGCTCGAGAATGCGCGGCAGGTCTTCCGCTGGCACGCCCGGCCCGTTGTCGGTGACGGTGATGTGGATGCAATCGCCGACCGCTTCGGCATCGAGCCGCACCTGGCCGCCCGTCTGGGTGAAGGCGATGGCGTTCTCGATCAGATTGCCGAGCATGGCGTTGTAGACGGTCTCGTCGGCGTCGATCACAAGTCCCGGCGCGCCGTTCATCACCACGATTTCGATCTCTTTGTCCGCGGCGGTGCCGTCGAAGCGGTCTTTCAGGTGCCACAGCGACAGGCCGGCATCGAGCGGCAGGCGGTTCAGCTCATAGCGCCCGGCCGAAATCTTGGTCAGGTCCATGATCTGGTTGAGCATCCTGAGCAGATTGTTGCCGCCGGTGTGGATCAGGCCGGCATATTCGCGGATCTGCTCGGGACCGGCCGAGTCGGCGAGCATGCCCAACAGGTCCGAGAAACCGATGATGGCGTTCAGCGGCGTCTTGAGCTCGTGGCTCATGGTGCGAAGGAACGTCTTCTTGGTGCTGTCGGCCGAGGCCGCGGTCTGGTCGAGCTTGGTGGCGAGATCGGCGAGGTAATTGGCCTGGGCGTGGGTCTTGGCTTCGGTCGCAGCCAGCACGCGTTTGGTATCGGCGAGCGTGCGCGACTGCTCGGCCAGGGCTTTCTCGGCGCGCGCATGTTCGGTGACGTCGGTGAAAACCACGATGCGTCCGCCATCCGAGGCGGCGCGGTCGCGCATCAGATAGGCGGTGCCGTCGGCCAGTTCCACCGTCATGGCGCCGGCGGGAACGCGGTGCAGCTCGTGGCGCTTTTCGATCCAGCCCGCGCGTTCGCCGGGCGCGATGGTGTGCTGGGCGATGCGCTCGACGATGTCGTTGAAGCCGTAACCTTTCAGCGCGTCGGGATCGGTGGTGCCGTTGAGGGCGGCGTATTCCTCGTTGCACAGGGTCAGGCGGTCGTAGCGGTCGTAGAAGGCGAAGGCGTCGGCGCTGAGCGCAATGGCGGCGCGCAGGCGATCGAAATTGTGGCGCGCCTGGGTGACGTCGGCCCACAGGATGATCCAGCCGCCGTTCGGGGTCTTGCGGGTTTTGACTTCGATGATGCGGCCGTCGCTGAGCGGCAGGTCGCGCGGGGCGTAATCGCCGTGGAACAGGCTGGCGCGGCGGCTGGCGACGAGTTCATCGAGACTGGCGCGGGCCGGCCCTTCGGCGATGTCGCCGCCGGTTGCTTCGAGACGGATCAGCTCTTCATAGCGCCGCCCGACCAGGGCCTCGCGCGACGGCAGCGAGCGGAACATGTAGCCGAAATGCTCGTTGGCGAAGATCAGCCGTTCATCGGCGTCGAACACGGTGATGGCAACACGCAAGCAGTGCAGCGCCTCCATGACGGAGGGTGCTACGACGTCGTCGAGACGGACCGGAATGCCCCGGTCGGCCCGCTGGAACGAGGCGTTCATCGATGAAAGGCCGCCATGCAATAATGCCGGGAGAAACTTTCACCCGTCGCGCTTGCGGATTCCTTTCCCGATTGGCGCCCAAGCCCCGAATCACGCCACCATCGTTAATGGAAGGTAAATGGATGGATTCACAAAGCTTGTGAATTAACGAACGATTCTGCGCCGCGTTCAGACCTTGTTAAACAGAAGCAGGCGACGATCCCTGATGCGCGAATCTTTCTGTGGCCTGGGGTGATGGATATTCACAGAAAAAAGTCCTCCCGCACCACCGTCTTGCGGCGCCAGTTCATGGCGGTGCAAACGGTCAAGGCGGGGCTCGGTGCCGTCCTGTGTGGCGGCTACATCGCTGTCCTGGGACGGCCCGGACCGCTTGAGATGGTGGCGATGGCCGGTCTGGTCGCGCCGCTGATCCTGACGATTTTGGCGGCCGTCAAAATCCGCCTCGCTATCCTCGAAGAAGTGTCGCTGATCCTGTTCGCGGCGCTGATCGGTTATCTTACCGCGCTGACCGGCGGCATCCATTCGCCCTTGCTGGTGTGGTTCGCGCTGGTTCCCGCAGAAGCCGCGCTCGCCGGAGGACGTCCGGCCGTGCTGCGCGCCGCCGCCGCTGCGATTTTTGCGCTTGCCGTCGTCGTGCTGCTGGGGGCGCTGGCGCTGCTGCCGGCCTCGCGCCTCGCCCCGCCGGCGTGGCCGCTTTATGCCGTCAGCATCCTCGTCGCCGTGATGCAGGGCGCGCTGTTGGCCGCCGCGGCGCAAGATCGTCAGCATGCGGCCGATGCCGCCGCCGCCGAAGGCGCCGCGATGTACCGTTTCCTCGCCGACAACGCGATGGATCTGATCACCCGCCATTCCTCCGACGGGCGCATCGCTTATGCCAGTCCGTCGGCGCTGCCGCTGCTCGGCGTCGCTCCCGAAAGCCTGATCGGCCTGGCGCCGTCGGCGCTGTGCCATCCCGACGATCTGAAGGCGATGCAGACCGCATTCATGGATGCGGCCTATTTCGGCCGTCCAGCCGCGGCCGAGGTGCGGCTGAAGAAGGCGGGCGGCGCCCATGTCTGGGCCGAAATCCGCTGCCGCCCGGTGCCCCATGCCGACGGCTCGGGCGCCGACATCGTGGCGGTGACGCGCGATATCTCCGAGCGCAAGGCCTATGAGCGCCAGCTGATCGAGGCGCGCGATCTTTCCGAAGAGGCCAACCGCGCCAAGTCGCGCTTCCTCGCCAACATGAGCCACGAGCTGCGCACGCCGTTGAACGCCATCATCGGCTTCTCGGAAGTGATGATGCAGGAGATGTTCGGCCGCCTCGGTTCACCCAAATACGTCGAATATTCCGGCCTGGTGCACGAAAGCGGCAATCACCTGTTGGAACTCATCAACGGCATTCTCGACATGTCGAAGATCGAGGCCGGCAAGTTCGAGCTGTCGGAAGAGGTGTTCGATTTTTCCGCCGTCGCCGAGGCATCGGTGCGGTTCGTGAAGCTGTTGGCGGAGCGCTCCGGCGTGGCGCTGAAGACGAGTGTGTCGCCCCGTGCCGCCACGATTTTCGCCGACAAGCGGGCGGTGAAGCAGATTCTGGTCAACCTCCTGTCCAACGGCGTCAAGTTCACGCCCAAGGGCGGCGAGGTCACCGTGTTCGCCGGGCTCGACGCCAAGGGCATCGAGATCGCGGTCACCGACACCGGCGTCGGCATTCCGGAAAAGGACCTTCTGCGCCTCGGCCAGCCGTTCGAGCAGGTCGAAGGCGAACATGTGCGCAAGAAGGAAGGCACCGGCCTCGGCCTGTCGCTGGTGAAGGCGCTGGCGGCGATGCATGGCGGCGAGGCGACGATCGAATCCACCCTCGGCGTCGGCACCACCGTGCGCGTGCGCCTGCCTTATGCGGCCGTGGGCGAAAACGGCGAACGCGTGAAGCCAGAACCGAGCAATATCGTCCCCTTCCGCGCGGCGTGAACGCACCCGAGGTTGTCATCCCCGGCGAGCCCGCGCCGCCCGCGCAATGCACGACTGTCATCCCCGGCGAGCCCGCGCCGCACGCGCAATGCACGACTGTCATCCCCGGCGAGCCCGCGCCGCACGATGTCGGTGAGAAGGAATGGTCTTCAAGGCGCGGGCGATGACCGGGGACCCAGGTGGCGGCACCTGTTGCGCTGCGCGAAAGTTCGCGCGACTCATTTTTGGAGAATGTGTCCGCATCCCTACCTGGGTCCCCGGTCTTCGCCCGGCTTCGCTGCTGCGCCGCTACGATGGGCTTGCCGGGGATGACAATCTCGTCAACGCACACCCGACGCGATCAGCCCAATTGTCATCCCCGGCGAGCCCGCGCCGCACGCGCAATGCACGACTGTCATCCCCGGCGAGCCAGTGCCGCACGCGCAATGCACGCCTGTCATCCCCGGCGAGCCCGCGCCGCACGATGTCGGTGAGAAGGAATGGTCTTCAAGGCGCGGGCGATGACCGGGGACCCAGGTGGCGGCATCTGTTGCGCCGCGCGAAAGTTCGCACGACTTATTTTTGGAGAATGAGTCCGCATCCCTACCGGGGTCCCCGGGCTTCGCCTGGCAGCCGTTGCAGCGCCTCGGCGACTTTGCGGTCGGCAACCGCGCCGAATTGCGCGCCGGACTTAGCACAACGCGGCGCCACTGCCGTCATTAACCCTGAAACCGGCCGTTTTGCGGGTTCCTACCAGCCGAGCGCGGTATCCCATTGGGAAAACGCGCTGCCGCACCTATATTGTTGACGGTGTACAGTGGGGGTGGCGCGTCATGCCGTGGCAGGCGTTGGAGATGGTCGTCGCAGGCGCAGTCCTGATCGGACTACTTGTCGTGGTGGTATTTGCGGTTCTGGTCAGCCGGGCGCCGCTGAGGGCCGTTGCCCGCCGCCTGGCCAAGCTGAAGCCGGTGGCGGCGCCCGATCAGGGTTTTGACGCCACGCCTGATTTCAACACCCGGCTGGGGGCGAGCGCGTTTGCCTCGTTCTCCCGCCTGTTCCGCGCCGAGAGCCTCGTTGAGGCCGCGCTCGATGGCGTCGACGCCGGCTTCGATCGCAGCGACGGGCGCAGCGAAGGGCCATGGGACTATAAGAACAACGAGGAGAAGAACCTCAAGCGCGGCGGTATCCTGTTCCGCTGGATCAACGTCAAGCCGTCCTACATGCCCGACATCGCGCTCTTGAACGACGAACTGGCCGAGATCTATCACAAGGCCGCCAGCCGCTTCTTCTCCGGGCAGGTCGCCATTTCGGCCGACATCTCCAGCCTCTACGAAGACGTCGAAGGCGCCACCATCATCCGCATGTTCCGGGTGCGCGACCGCCGCGGCTTCTACCTGCTCAACGAGATGCGCCGCACCATCAACGACAATGTCCGCAAGCTCACCTTCCTCTATGTCGCCATCGTGCTGATGGTGCTGGCGGCGGCGTGGTTCCTGGTGCCGGTGTTCGGCGCCGCCCCCGAGGCCAAAGGCGTCCTCGGCTTTGTCACCGCCCAGCTCCACGCCGGGATGTGGGGGCTCGCGCTCTGCCTCGGCGGCATTTTCCTGATGTGGCTGACCTATTTCATGGAGTATGTGCCGAACCAGCGGAGCAATGCGCGCGAGATGCGCAGCTTCCTTTCCCGCTACATGTCGCGCCTCTCCGACCGCTATCGCGACAGCCTCGCCAACGCCCGCGCCGTCACGGTGGGCGACGAAACCGACAGCGCCAAGCTCTCGGCCAAGGCGCAGAAGTGGCACAAGATCGTGTTGTGGATGAGCTTCCGCGCCTTCTTCATCGAAAGCTTCGTGCGCAACGTGCTGTATCAGATCGGCCGCAATTGCGGCTATTACGTCGTCCTCGTGCCGCTGGTGCTGACCGGCACGACGCTGTTCCTGGGGCTTTTGGGGGTCGCGCTGTTTCGCATCGACGTCTTGCCGCTGATCGGCGGGCCGGGGCTGTTCTTCTATGTCGGGTTCGCGCTGCTGGTGCTGGTGGCGGTGATCTTCCTCAGCCGCGCCATGCGCCCGATCGACGAGATGAACCAGGCCGACTGGCTCGGCTTCGACGATTTCGACATCGACCGCGGCATGGACCAGGTGGTCGGCAAATACGCCGAAGACGTGGGCTATTGGAAAGGCCGGCTCGATCGGTAGGGGGAGAGTGAATAGTGAGTAGTGAGTAGTGCGTGTTAAGGCGCTCGGCTCCCTGCTCACTATTCGCTACTCACTACTCACTTTTTCCTGCTACACCGCGCCCATGCAACCACGCCTCAAACCCGGTTTCTTTGTTCGTGCCCTGATCCGCCGTGCCGAAGTGGCGGGGGCGCAGGGCTTTGTCGTCCGCAAAGGCTCGGAAGAGGCCGGTGCGGTGCTGGTGAAGATCGCCCGGCTCGATGGCACCTGCACGGTGCTGTCGCAGGCGGTGGCGGGCGACGGGGAGCGCGTCTGGGCCCGTCCGCTCGGGGAGGCCTGCGACGAGCCCAAGGCCGCGGCCTATTTCGAAAAGCAGCTGCGGTTTGATCCCGATCTGTGGATTGTGGAAATCGAAGACCGCGCCGGCCGCGCCTTCGTCGACGAGAAAATCGTGTGATCAGTCATTGCCGGCTGAGCAGGCGCATTCAGATCAACGAAAGACCCAGATAAAACGCGCCGACCACCGCCGACGAAATGCCCATCGCCTTGACGGCGATCCGTTCGGCCGGGCTCCAGTCCTGCCAGTCGTGGCGCATGTCGCGTTCGAACGCGTGCCAGGAGATTTTCAATGCGGTAGTGGTATTTTTCATCGTTATCGTCCCATCAACCAACGCGGGACAGGATCGGGTTTGCCCCCGGTTCCGGCAATTCGCGAAGCTGCCTAGGCACAACACCGGATTTCCCAGCGCCACCGCCGCTTATGCCGCGCCGCGACCGCTGTCCGCGCCTAGGCATTTGCCGCAAAACCTGCGCGGCGGCACGACGAGATGACAACCGGGGCCCGGTCTGCTAACTCCCCCACGCCATGACCACGCACTCCGAACAAGCCCATTTGACGCCGCTTGCTGCGCAAGCCGGTCGCCGCCGCACCTTCGCGATCATTTCGCACCCGGACGCCGGCAAGACGACGTTGACCGAACACCTCTTGCTGCTCGGCGGCGCCATTCACGAAGCCGGCCGGGTCAAGGCGCGCGGCGAGGCCCGGCGGGCGCGCTCGGACTGGATGAAGATCGAGCAGGAACGCGGCATTTCGGTCACCAGCGCGGTGATGACGTTCGAATACGACGGCGCCATCTTCAATCTCCTCGATACCCCCGGCCACGAGGACTTTTCCGAGGACACCTACCGCACGCTGACCGCCGCCGATTCCGCCGTGATGGTGATCGACGCGGCAAAGGGCATCGAAAGTCAGACCCGCAAGCTGTTCGAAGTCTGCCGCCTGCGCGACATCCCGATCATGACCTTCATCAACAAGATGGACCGCGAAGCGCGCGATGCCTTCGAGCTGGTGGACGAGATCGCCGATCAGCTTCAGCTCGATGTCGCGCCGATGTCGTGGCCGGTCGGGCAGGGGCTCAATTTCCGCGGCGTCTATGATCTCTATACGGAAGAGTTTTCGGTCTACGAGGGTGGCCGCATCGGCGGCCATCATGTCGAGGCCCATCTGTCGGTCGCGGAAAAAATCCAGCTGATGGAGGAGGTCGATCTCGTTACCGCGGGTCTCAGCCGTTTCGATGAAACTGAATACCGCGCCGGCCGGCTGTCGCCGATCTTCTTCGGCTCGGCCTTGAAGAATTTCGCGGTGCAGGACCTGCTCGGCCATCTCGCCAAATATGCGCCGGCGCCGCGCAGCCAGGCCGCCAAGGACCGCATCGTCGAGCCCGCCGATGACGACGTGTCCGGCTTCGTGTTCAAGGTCCAGGCCAACATGGACCCCAACCATCGCGACCGCGTCGCCTTCGTGCGGCTGGCCTCGGGCGAGTTCAAGCGCGGCATGAAGCTGACGCAGTCGGGCACCGGCAAGCAGATCGGCATCTACAATCCCATCCTGTTCTTCGCCCAGGCGCGCGAGACCGTGGATGTGGCTTATCCCGGCGACATCATCGGCATCCCCAATCACGGCGTCCTCAGGGTCGGCGATACGCTGTCGGAATCGGGCAAGATCGTCTTCACCGGCATTCCCAACTTCGCTCCGGAAATCCTTAAGCGGGTGAAGCTGTTCGATCCGCTGAAGCAGAAGCACCTCGCGCGCGCGTTGACCTCGCTCGCCGAAGAGGGCGTGACCCAGGTGTTCAAGCCGACCATCGGCAGCCAATGGATCGTCGGCGTCGTCGGGCCGCTGCAGCTCGACGTGCTGAAATCGCGGTTGAAGGCCGAATACAGCCTGGATGCCGATCTCGAAGCGTCGCCCTACGATGCCGCCCGCTGGATTTCCGGCGCGCCCGCCGACGTGGAAAAATTCATCGACGGCAACAAGGGCGGCATGGCGGCCGACCGCGACGGCGCGCCGGTGTTTTTGGCCAAGAGCCAATGGGAGCTCGGCTACGTCGCCGACAAATTCCCCAAGATCAAATTCGCCAAAACCCGCGAACGCGCCGACGTCCACGCCGAAGCGTGATGCCCGCTAAGGACGAGTCGTGGCCGCTGCCGGCGGTGTCGTCACCGGCGCCGTCGTCACTGTTTGGGCGGTGCCCAGCTGGGTCGTCTGCAATTTGTCCTGGCTGTCGGCGGCATTGTTGCCGCTGTCGGCGTCCATGGAAACCAGGGCATCGGTCCACGATCCGGCGCGATTGTAGGCATACAGATCGATCGCCGCTTCGGCCATGGTGCGGTAGGTGTTGTTCTTGAGGCTGGTGAGAATGATATTGGCCTGGGTGGCGCGGTCCTTGCGCATCTGCAGCAGGATCAGCTGCACCGAATTCTTGTAGAGGATGTCTTCGTCGATCTTGGTCTTCAACCCGCCGACGCCGGCGGCGACGGCGCTGAGGATCTGGTTGGCATTGCCGGGCGTCAGCGCCCCGGCGGTGTTGAGGCCGAGGGTGACGGTGTCGAAGCCCATTGAGCCGTAGGCCACCGTGCCGTGCAGCGCATCGGCGTAATGCGCCCAGCGGATATCGATCAACAGCTTCATGGCGAAGGTGCAGGCGCGGATTTTCGCTTGGCCGCTGTCGGTCGCATTGGTCCAGCTGTTGGCGCCGTCGGCCGCGCTTTGGCCTTTGCAGGCATCGGGCAGATCGTTTGCGTCGTGCAGCAGGAAGGCTTGGTCGTCGATCTTCGGCTGCCCGTCATAGACGGACTCGGCCTGACGTTGCCAATAGGTGCCGCAGCCGCTGCAAAGCAGTGCGACCGCCGCCGTGACGATGACCAATTTTGCCATTTGCGATGACCCCCTTCAGACGCACAAATTTTAGTTGCATGATTTCTCTAATGCAACCTGAGGGATTGGCGGCACCTCAGCGGGCGCCCCATTATCAACAGAGTCGTTGGGACAAATTTGCGAGTGAGGCTTATTCCGCCGCCTGGATGCGGTCGGGGGCGGTGTCGGCAGCGGCTTTGCGCCAGGCGGCGACGAGGAGCGCCGCAGCTTTTGGCGCCACGGTGTCGAACACGGCGAGCGGCACGCCGTCGGGCCCCCGCAGCAGCGCGATGGCCGAGAAGGTGGCGCGGCTGAGGCCAAGCCCGCGGCACAGCACCGCCAGCGCCTCGCCCGACGCGTCGCCGAGCACGGTGATGATGAGGC
>NZ_JBWZET010000041.1:0-15127 GCF_056722145.1 Rhizomicrobium sp.
GGTCGGGTGGCGGCAGGCCGTCGCCATGGGTGAGGCGGGCGTATTCGGAATCCTCGATCCCGTCGCTGGCCAGGATCACGGTGGTCGGCATCCCGCCACAGCCCATCGCCCGGACCGAATTGTCGAGGAACGCGAGGATGTTGGTTTTCTGCTGCGAACGCCATCGGCCGGACGCGACCAACCGCGGGGTGCCCGCGATCAGCCGTTCGACCTCGGCCGCGACCTGCTCGGGGCGGGCCCGGACCGAGATCACTGTGTCATAGGCAAAGCTGTTGGATTCGGGATCATAGCTGCCGAAGGTGCGGATATGGACTTCCGAGGCCATGCCCAGCCGGCCGACGATGCCGGCAATGCGCTGGGCGACGCGCGCCGCGAAGGCGGGATTGTCGATCAAGGGATTGGATTTCGACAAATCGAGCCCGATGACGATTCGCTCGGGATGCAGCGTGTTCTGGTCATAGGCCGAAGCCGCCCGCGAGGCTTCCACCGCCATCGCCCCGCCCGCCACCAGCGCCACCGCCGTGACGATGCCCAGAACCAACCCCCGCATGATCGCCCCCAGTGTCATGGTGCACTCCCGTTCAGCGCCGGGAGACGGGCCAAACTGTAATCGAGGACGCCGGCACGCGATAGCGGCCCATAACGGTCTTCCTTAAGGTCAGGCCCGCGCTGCGGAGGCGTCGAGCAGGTGGAGCAGAGCGAAATCGGAGCGCCGCTGCTTGTAGTCCTTGGCGATGTGATAGTTGCGGATGTTGTTCTCCAAGGTCTGCATGTAGAGCGCCGCAACCGTCGTCACGATGAAGAACACGACGCTGGCAAACGCCAGCCAGAACCATTTGTCGGCATGGGCGAGCGAGGTATCCGACAGTTTCGGCAATCCGAGCGAAACGCCGTCATTGTGGGTCTGCGCTGCCACCGGGGTTGTCGTCATCGACGCCTTTTGCACGCCGGCATCGGCGGCGAACAGCTGCTGGATCGAGTCGTTATTGTTTTGCGGCTGGGCGACCTGCTCGCGCGCGGTGGCGGTGCCGCCTTCCATGTTGTTGTAGGCGACGAGATAGCCGAGCCCCGAAATCATCAGAATCGCCAGCACGAACGAAGCAGCGATCATGGTGTTGCGGCCGTAGGCGCCGGTGATCTTGAGCATGAAGTGAACGATCAGGACCGCGAACACGACCTGCAGCGACTTGAACACCACCGACGCCTGCAGCGCCGGCGGCACCACCATGAACTCGTTGGCGAGCGCCCGCGTCCACACTTCGCGGATGATGTGATAGTCGACGAACATCGAGCTCAGCACGACGACGAGCGACAGCAGTGCCGCCGCCATATAAAGCGGCTTGTAATGCGCCACCTGGCGGCTCTTCTCCATGTTGCGGGCGATGATCGCCTCGTCGGCATCGGGAATGCCGTCTCCATCCGCATCTTCTTCGGCGGCCTCGGCTTTTTTCTTCTTGTCGCGCGACAGTTCCAAAGTCTGATTGTAGCCGGCGACTTTTTCGCCTTTGTTGCGCCAGTCGGGCCCCCAACTCGGCTTATCCACAGGGGTTTTGAGACGCTCGATGAGCTGAGCCCGGAGCCGGTCGCGGGCCGCCGGCGTCAGCGCCCCCATGTCGGCAAGCTTTTGGGCTTCGGCGTCGAATTCTTCCGGACTGAGCCCGTGCAACAGATCGCGTGAAAGGGATTTCCGACTTTTCGGCTGGGCGGCAGTTCTGGCCATGGCATTCCCCCATTGCTACACTTTGTTGAGTACGCTGGGTCGGGTACGCTGGCGCGAGAAATAAGCCTCGTTGACAGAGTTAACTGCTTGTTTGAGGCCGGATTGTTCGCGCTCTGAGACGTATTTGGGGCAAACGTGGCGGCAACCCGCCACAATTGAAGGGTGAGAGACGACGATGCGCAGTCTGCCGGCTTGGTTCCTCGTGGCCGCCACCGCCGCCGGTGCCGCGCCCAAGGACGACATCATTGCCGCCGACCGGGCCTTCGCCGCTGTCAGTGTTGCCCACGGCGCCCACGCCGCGTTCCTCGCGTATGTCACCGACGATGTGCGCCTGTTCCAGGGCAATCATCCGCCGCTGCTCGGCAGGCCGGCGGTCGCCGCATTTTTTGCCGCCGAAGAAGCCGCCGATCCGACCTATCCCTCGCAGCGTCTGGAATGGGTGCCAACCGATGCGGACGCTTCCGCCGACGGCAGTCTCGGCTGGACGCGCGGCAGCTGGGTATTCACCGCGCCCAAGCCGGATGGCACCAGCCTCCGTCTGACGGGCTATTATGTCACCGCGTGGCGACGGCAGAGCGATGGTAGCTACAAAGTCTGCCTCGATATCGGCGGCGCCGACAAGACCAAGTGAAGGGCATGATGGATCATCCGCTCGACCGACTGTTTGCGACCATTGCCGCCCGCCGGGGCGCCGATCCGAAACAATCCTATACCGCCAAACTCCTTGCCGACGGGGTCGAGCGCTGCGCCAAGAAATTCGGCGAAGAGGCGGTGGAAACCGTGCTCGCCGCGGCCGGCGGCAACCCGTCGGCGCTGGTCGCCGAATCCGCCGATGCGCTGTACCATCTGTTGGTGCTGTGGGCCGCGTGCGGCGTCGAACCCGAACAGGTTTGGCAAACGCTCGCCGCCCGCGAAGGCCAGTCGGGCTTG
The DNA here is from genome assembly GCF_056722145.1 of Rhizomicrobium sp. Lineage (NCBI taxonomy): Bacteria > Pseudomonadati > Pseudomonadota > Alphaproteobacteria > Micropepsales > Micropepsaceae > Rhizomicrobium > Rhizomicrobium sp. The sequence continues at coordinate 2,651 of NZ_JBWZET010000041.1, forward strand.
GAAGAGAAGGCATCTAGAATCAAATAAATGCGCATACTGATCACCCGTCCGCAGGAGGATGCGGCCCGCCTCGCCGAACTGTTGCAGGTCCACGGCCATCAGCCGCTTTGCGCCGCGCTGCTGTCGGTGCGCTTCTTCGAAGGGCCCGAACCGAAATTCGAAGGCATCAGCGCCATCGTCGCCACTAGCGCCAACGGCATCCGCGCCTTTGCCTGCCGCACCGCGCGGCGCGATTTGCGGATTTTCGCGGTCGGCCCGCAAACCGCCGATGCCGCCGCCAAGGCCGGGTTCAAGCAGGTCGAATGCGCCGACGGCGATGCCTCCACGCTGGCCGAAAAAGTGCTCGAGTGGGTCAAGCCGGAAGCGGGCGTGCTGCTCCACGCCGCCAGCGCCGACAATGAAGGCCAGCTGAAAACGCTGCTCGCCGAAGAGGGCTACACCGTCGACGTGATGGTGCTCTACGAGGTGGTGGCGATCCACAAATTGCCCGATGTCGCGCGCGAGGCGCTGCTGCACCACAGCCTTGATGCCACCGTGGTGTTCTCGCCGCGCTCGGCGATGGCGCTGCGCGATTGCGTCATCCGCGCCGGACTGAGCGAGGCCTGCCGCGCCATCGCCGCGGTGTGCATCAGTTCGGCCACCGCCGCCGCCCTCGAACCGCTCGTCTTCCGCCAAGTGCTGGTGGCGGACCGTCCCAACCAGCACGCCATGCTCGAAGCGGTGGAACGCGCCGCGACCTGACGCCTTTCACCCGGGGGGCTTTATGCGCAAGTGGATCGCCGTCATGTCCGCCGTGCTCGCGGTGGCCGTCGCGGGGCTATGGTGGCTGGGGCGGGCACCGGTCGTGCCGCGGGCCGTGCTGGAAAAGCAATACGCGACGGCACCGTCGCAATTTCTGACCCTGGCCGACGGGGCGCGCGTTCATATTCGCGACCGCGGCCGGCGCGACGCCCCGGCGGTGATCCTGCTGCACGGCTTCGCCGGTTCGCTGTTCGTATGGGAAAAGTGGTCGCTGGCACTCGTGCAGCATTATCGCGTCGTGACCATCGATCTGCCCGGCAACGGCCTCACCGGACCGGTGCCTTCGGGCGATTATTCGCAAGCCGCACTCGCCGCGACGGTCGGTGCGGTCGCCGACCAGCTCGGACTCAAACGGTTTGCGCTGGCCGGCAATTCGCTTGGCGGCGCGGTGGCGGCGCGACTGGCCGAGACCATGCCCGATCGCGTCACCGCCGTGGTCCTGATCGATGCAGCCGGCGTGCGGACCGAAACGCGGCCGCGGCTGCATCTGATCTATTACGCCGCCCATGTGCCGCTGGTCAGTCGGCTGATGCTGCGCCGTGTCGTCGACGGACATTATCCGTTCCGGGCCATGGATGGCATGGACGAGGCGATGACGGCGCACTTCCGCCTTAAGGACGATCCTTTCGTCTGGGACCATGTCGGAGCGATCAAGGCGCCGGTCCTGATCTTATGGGGCGCAAACGATCGGCTGATTCCGCTTGCCGCCGCGCACGCCTGGCAAAAGGCCATTCCGGGATCGCATTTGATCGTTTATCCCGGCGCCGGCCATGTCGCGATGCTCGATGCGCCCGAGGCCTCGCTTGCCGACGCGCGGAGCTTCCTCGACGCCCATGTTGCCGCACAAAAGTAAAACGACCAGAAAACGGGCACGGTTTGTAAGGTCTGCTGCATTCCCGGGCGGCAGGCGCCCACCGTTTCGGCAGCGTGCTGCTTGACGAACCATGTCATCGGGCGGTCAAATTCGGCTATGTCATCGGCCCTGTCGCTTCCTGATCCTGTGTTGCTGCCGCAAGCCGGCCAGCCGCCGTTTGCCGCCTATCGTCTGGGCGCTGCCTATGACGAAATGTTCACTGCCGACGGCTCGGTCCGGCCGCAATACGCCGCGCTGGCCGACAGCCTGACCAGTCTGCCGCCGGCCGAACTGATGCGCCGCCAGCAGGCCTGCGAAACCAGTTTCCTGCATCAGGGCATCACCTTCACCGTCTATTCCGACAAGCAGGCGACCGAGCGCATTTTCCCCACCGACCTCTTCCCGCGCATCGTCACCGCGCCCGAATGGGACAAGATCGAAGCCGGGCTGAAACAGCGCATCGCCGCGCTCAATCTCTTCCTCAAGGACATCTATACCGACGGGCGCGTGTTGAAGGACGGGCTGGTGCCGCGCTCGATGATCTACGGCTCCAAGCATTATCGTCGCGAAATGCGTGGCCTGCCGGTGCCGCACGATGCCTACGTCAATGTCTGCGGCTCCGACCTGGTGCGCAACGAAAAGGGCGAATACGTCGTCCTGGAAGACAACTTACGGGTTCCTTCCGGCGTCTCCTACATGCTGGCCAATCGCGACGTGGTGCGGCGGGCTTTTCCCGATCTCTTCCGCGGCCAGGGTGTCCGCCCGGTCGATCACTATCCGCGTGAACTTCTGGCGACGCTCCGGGCGCTGACGCCGGTGCGCGAGGACGTTTCCATCGCGGTGCTGACGCCGGGCGTTTTCAATTCGGCCTATTTCGAGCATGCCTTCCTCGCCCGCCAAATGGGCGTCGAGTTGGTGGAAGGGCGCGACCTGCTGGTCAACGACAACGTCGTCTATGCCCGCACCACCTCAGGCCTCAAACGCATCGACGTGATCTACCGGCGCATCGATGACGATTTCGTCGATCCGTTGATCTTCCGTGAGGATTCGGCGCTGGGGGTGTCGGGCCTATTCAACGCCTATCGCGCCGGCAATGTCATGATCGCCAATGCGCTGGGGACCGGCGTCGCCGACGACAAGGCGGTCTATGCCTATGTGCCCCGCCTGATCCGCTACTATCTCTCGGAAGAACCGATCCTCGGCAATGTCGAGACCTTCCTCTGCCGCGAGCCGAAGGCCCTGTCGCATGTGCTCGCCAATCTCGACAAACTGGTCGTCAAGGCGGTTGGCGAATCCGGCGGCTACGGCATGCTGGTCGGCATGCATGCGAGCAAAGCTGAGCGCAACGCCTTTGCCGACAAAGTGAAGGCCGATCCCGAAAACTATATCGCCCAGCCGACCATCCAGCTCTCCACCGCGCCGACCTTTGTCGATGGCGAGGTCGAGCCGCGTCACGTCGATCTCAGGCCGTTCATTCTCCACGCCGACAAGACCGTGATCGTGCCCGGCGCCTTGACCCGCGTCGCGCTCAGGCGCGGCAGCCTGGTGGTCAATTCCAGCCAGGGCGGCGGCTCAAAAGACACCTGGGTGCTGAGCCAATGAGGACTGTCGCTTTCCGCGGCTCGCGCGCCCTCGTCATGCTGAGGTGCTTTGCGCCGCACGCTGCTGGCGAATATCAAAGTCGCTCGAGGGCGCAAAGCCGCGAAGCACGCACGCCGTTCGAGCACGTCGTCACCACCGCGCGTCGCCCTTCGCGGCCCGGCGCCCCCAAAGAGCGAGCCTCCTCGAGACCATCACGTCGGCGCCGTGCACCTCAGGGTGACGCATACATTTTGCTGCGAAGGCCGACACCATGCTGAGCCGGGTCGCCGACAGCCTTTATTGGATGAGCCGCTATCTCGAGCGCGCCGAGCACATTGCGCGTCTGCTCGCCGTCAAGCTTGAGGCTACCGCCGAACAGTCGCCGGAAGACGCGGAAGCGGCGTGGGGGCGTGTTTTGGCGGCGGTGTCCGAAGAGCACGAGCCGGTCGCCGATGCCGATGCGCTCGCCATCACCCAGCACATCGCCTTCGACCGGGCGAACGGCACTTCGCTGGTGTCGTCGCTGAGTTTCGCCCGCGACAATGCCCGTCAGGTGCGCGAGCAGCTCACCGTGGAAGTGTGGGAAAACCTCAACCGGCTCTATCTCAAGCTGCGCGATCTGTCGGCGAGCGCGAGCCCGTCGGTGCTGTTCCGCGACATCCTGCAGGATCTGCACGCGCTCGGCGGCGTCACCTATTCGACCTTGAGCCACGGCGAGGGCTGGTACTTCCTCGAACTCGGCAAGCACATCGAGCGCGCCCAGCTGATCTGCCGGCTGCTGGATCTGCACTTCGGTGCAGCCCGCGCCGCCATCGCCTCGGACCCGAATTATTTCGACTGGCTGGTGCTGCTCAAATACTGCTCGGCGTTCGAGCCCTACTGCAAGGTCTACACCGCCACCATCCAGCCCGAGAAGATCGCCGAGTTCCTGCTGTTCAATGCCGAGTTTCCGCATTCGGTGCGGTTTTCGGTCGACCGCGTCGGCGAGGCGCTGATCCATGTCGCGCCGGGCGCGCCGCCAGGCCGTCGCGCTGACGTGGAACGCCTCGCCGGACGGCTCAAGGCGTCGGCCGATTTCACCCAGATCGAAGAACTGATGAGCGGTTCGATCGACCGTTTCCTCGGCGACATCGCCAGACAGTGCGAGAAAATTCACGACGCGGTCTATGCCGCCTATATCGCTTACGGCGCGGAGACGGTACTCTGATGTTCTATTCCATCCGCCACATCACCCGCTTCCGCTATTCGTCGCCGGTGCGCGAGAGCATCATGGAAATCCGCATGCAGCCGCGCTCGGAAGGGCCGCAGATGCTGCGCTCGTTCCAGATCACCACCAATCCGCGCAGCCAGCTCTATGCCTACACCGATCATTTCGGCAACGCGGTCTATCATTTCAACGTCCTTAAGGAGCATGGCGAGCTCAGGATCGACGCCCAGGCGGTGATCGAGATCGCGCGGATGCCGCCGTTGCCGCCGGCGCTCGATACCTTGGAGTGGGAGCGCTTCAATGCCTACAACCTGACCCACGACCATTTCGATCTGTTGGAGCCGTCGCGCTTTGCCATTCCGACGCCGGCGCTGACGGCCTTCATGGCGGACAAAGGGCTCACCAAACCGGCGGGAGATCCGCTGTCGGCGCTGATCACCCTCAACAGCACCATCAACGCGGCGTTCGAATACGAATCCGGCGTCACCCAGGCCGATTCGCCGATCGATCATGCGCTCAGCGAAAACCGCGGCGTCTGCCAGGACTTCGCTCACATCATGATCACGATTTCGCGGCTATGGGGCATCCCGGCGCGCTATGTCTCGGGCTATCTCTATCACCGCCCCAAGGCACAGGATCGTTCCGGCCCCGACGCTACCCACGCCTGGATCGAATGCTATCTGCCGAGTCTCGGCTGGGTCGGTTTCGATCCGACCAACAATGTTCTCGCCGACGAACGCCATATCCGTGCCGCGGTCGGCCGCGATTATGCCGACGTGCCGCCGACACGCGGCACCTTCAAGGGCCAGGCCGAAAGCGAGCTTGCCATCGCGGTCTCAGTCGAGCCGACCCAGGCGCCGGTACGCCACGAGGATTTTTTGCGCGTCGCCCGTCCGATGGCGACGCCGCAGCCGACCCCGTCCATGCCGCAGCACCTGTATCACCAGCAGCAACAGCAACAGCAGCAGTGATCAGCCTCTGAGGCGGGCGAGTTCCTCGGCCAATTGCGGCATCAGCGCATCCCAGGCGCCGAACGACGGCGGACAGAAACAGCGCGTCTTGCGATACCAAGGATAGGCGTCGCTGCCGAGTTGCGGCCAGGCGCGTCCGCCCGCGAGCAGGAACCAGGTTTCGGTGCCGACCGCACCGGCGATGGCGGCCGAGGCGGTCGGAGCGGCGATCATCATATCGAGCGCGGCCGAGGCGGCGGCGGCCCCTTCGAGATCGTCCTTGAGATCGAGCCCGTCCAGCACTTCGATCTTGACCCCGCTCAGCTCTTCGGCGCGCTTCAGTTCGTCGGCGCAATCGCCGTATTGCATGTTGATGAAGCGCACGCCCGGCGTCCTCAGCAGCGGTCCCCAGCTGTCGAGCGGCGAAAAATACTTGGCGCGCTTGACGTCGATGAACATCGAGCGCCAGCAGATGCCGACCTTCAACCCCGGACCGGCAAGGCGATCGCGGAACTCTTCCACCCGCGCCGGATCGGGTTTCAGGAACGGCTCGTGGCGGAAATCGGCGAGGCTTTTGCGCAGCCAGCCGAGCGGGCTCGCCATCCAGGCATAATAATCGGGCTGGCGGCCGGTGGTCGCGAACGGCACGAAGCGCAAATGCTTGTCGCCGTCCTTGTCGACGAAGGTTCGGTCCTCGTAAGGCCCGACCTCGGCCTCGGGCCAGGAGCGCTCGAACAGGCTGACCAGCCGCGGATCGACTGCGATCTGCAATTTCCCGTTCGGCCCGACCAGGCGCTGCACGTCCGACAGGTATTCGGCGAACATGATCTCGTCGCCCAAACCCTGTTCGGCGACGATCAGCACGCGCTTGCCGTCCACCGCCTCGCCGCTCCAGTAGGGCGCGTCGATCATGTGATGGACGTAGGCGCGAAATTGTTCGTCGCGGCGGCATTCATGGGCGCGGAAGCCTTCCTCAAGCTGGCCGAGGCCGATCAGGCAAAGGCTGCGCGAATGATGGGTCTCGCGGATTTCAGCCGGATCGACCACCAGTTCGAGCGCCTTGTCGTAGACATCCTTGGCGTCGTCGAGGCGACCAAGGTGCTGATAGGCATAGCCGAGATTGTGATAGAAGCGCGAGAACGACGGATTGAGCCGGATGGCTTCCTGATAGAAGACGAGGCTCTCCTCGGCGCGGCCGGCCTCGGCGAGCACGGTGGCCAGCGAATTCCACAGGATGGCCTCAGTCGGCATCCGCATCAGAGCGGTGCGCAAGGTCTCGATGGCGCCGTCGCGGTTGCCCATCTCGCTCTGTACGGTGCCGAGATTGTTGTAGCCGAGCGGGGAATCGGGATTGGCGATGGTGTAGAGCCGGAACATCTCGGCGGCGCCGTCGCGGAACTTGAGGTTCCAGGCGAGCAGGCCGAGATTGATGAGAAGCTCGGGATCGTGGGGATCGAGTTGGAAGGCGCGCTCGTAGGTGACGAGGGCCTTATGCATGTGGCCCATGCGCTCGAGATACATGGCAAGCAGATGGAAGGCCTTGGGATTGGTGTCGTCGACCTCGGTGGCGCGCATCGCGGCGCGGCCGGCGGCGGCAATGTCGCCATTGCGCCAGGCGCGGGCGGCACGGCGCACATAGCGGTCGGACTTGCCGCGTGTGACCTCGGCGTTCAGCTCTTCCGACAGGGCCTCGAGCTTGGCGAGCGCCTCGAGCTTGGCGTCGATCCCGGACAGACGGGCTATGCCGGGGGCGGGTGCAACGTTGGCCATCCGCGAAAGGTCTCAGGAATTCCAGGCAAATAAGAGCCGCATTTTACTTAAGCGGTGGTGAACGCGGTTGCTCGAGTTCGAACAGAAATTCTTAACCCTGGCCAACCTAATATCGCCAGCACCTGCCAAGGGAGTCATGGATGCCTCTGAAGCTTTCCCTCAAACCGGGCGAAAAATTCGTCATCAACGGCGCCGTTATCACCAACGGTGAAAAGCGCGCCACCCTGATCGTGCAGAACAAGGCATGCCTTTTGCGTGAGAAAGACATCATGCAGCCGGACGATGCGACCACGCCCGCAAGGCGGATCTATCTTCCGATCATGATGCTGTACCTGGATCCGGACGGAAGCGACCAATACTACGATGATTTTGCCCTGCGCATGACCGAGTTCATGGGCGCGATCAAAAATCGCGAAGCCCTGGCCATGTGCGTCGAGATCAGCCGGGATGTAATGAGCGGTTCCTACTACCGGGCTCTTATGCAATGCAGGAAATTGTTCGACTTCGAACGGGAGCGGCTGAGTTATGACCCTCAAAGCGTATCAAAACACGCAGCAAATTACTGAGAATCCACGCGAAACCGAGTACCGGCTGTTCGGCCAGGTAACCGGCGCCCTGATCACCGCCCAGCGCGAAAAGCGCACCGGTGGTCCGCTTTGCGAAGCCATCGACTGGAATCGCAAGATGTGGCGTCTGTTGGCGGCCGATTGCCTCGACGACCACAACAAGTTGCCTGACGGCTTGCGAGCCAACATCGTCTCGCTTTCGCTGTTCGTTACCCGCTATTCCAAGGACGTGATGCGCAACAACGCGCCGATCGATCCCTTGATCGAGATCAATCGCTCGATAATGCAGGGGCTGCAGGGCGCGGCCTGACATCGCGACATGCTCGCGCGTTTTGATGGGGCCGGAGGCAACTCCGGCCTCTTCTTTTTTGCCCATCGGCAAGAATTTACCATTGCGCCGCTGCGGCCCGTCACCGGTTTTCCCAGTAAAATGAGGATTTGGCGCATTTTCCGCGCTGGCACGGCGGTTGCGAAGGGGAGGCGGGGCGGAAAGCCTCATGGAAAAACCGCCGTCCCAACGACGGAAGTGGAGAACACACTATGCTGAGCGTCAACACCAACACCGGCGCAATGACTGCGCTGCAGTACCTTACCAAGACTCAAGGCGAGATGTCGCAGACTCAGTCGGCGATCAGCACGGGCCTGAAAGTCGCTTCCGCCAAGGATGATGGCGCCACCTACGCCATTGCCCAGAACATGCGTGGCTCCGTTGCGGCCTACCAGGCCGTGTCGGACAGCCTCAATCGCGGCATTTCCACGGTCGACGTGGCGATGAGCGCGGGTCAGTCGATTTCCGATTTGTTGATCCAGATGAAGGCGAAGGCTCTTTCGGCCTCCGACAAATCGATCGACACGGCGTCGCGTGCAGCCTTGAACAACGACTTCACCGCGCTGCGCGACCAGATCCAGTCGATCGTCGATAACGCCTCGTTCAACGGCTACAACCTGATCAAGTCCGGCGCTACCGATATCACCGCGCTGGCGTCCACCGACGGCGCCAAAAAGATCACGGTCGCCGCCCAGGATCTGTCGCTTAGCGGCACCAACATGACCGGCATCGGCTCCACCGGCAACATCTCGACCCAGGCTTCGGCGTCGACGATGGTGGGATCGGTCCAGACGGCCCTGACCAACGTCAACAAGGTGCTGGCCACGCTGTCGGCCGGCGCCAAGAAGTATTCGATCCAGCTCGATTTCACCTCGAAGCTGTCCGATACGCTGACCAGCGGCATCGGCAATTTGGTGGACGCGAACATGGCCGAGGAAAGCGCGAAACTCACCGCCTTGCAGACCAAGCAGCAGCTTGGCGTGCAGGCGTTGTCGATCGCCAATTCTTCGCCGCAGACGATCCTGTCGCTGTTCCAGTAAAAACATCCATGGGGCAAGGGAAACGCGGCGCGGGGCGCAAGTCCCGCGCCGTTCCTTTTGTGCCCGCCGTGGCGCGTGCCGCTCCACTTTCGCATCGGCAAGATATGCCCGACCCCGGCAAAATCTGCCGGCCCGCGGCAAGAAGTGCCCGGCAATCACGGCCGCGCTCAGCGACCAGGGTTCGCGAGTTTGTAGGCAATGCGGCCAAAAACGCGGTTACCATGTGCTTAAGCACTCACCGGCACGGCGCTTGCGAGAAGGTCCTGCGGGGCAAAAGGCCCCTCTGAGCAAAATGCTCGTGTGAAAAACGCCAGAACGGAGGCAAGTACAATGACTCTTAGCGTCAACACCAACAATGGTGCGATGACCGCCCTGCAGTATCTCTCGCAGACGCAGGCGAACATGTCCCAAACCCAAACGGCCATCAGCACCGGCTATAAAGTCGCGTCTGCAAAGGACGACGGCGCCACTTACGCCATCGCCCAGAACATGCGCGGCACCGTGGCCGCTTACGGCGCCGTTTCCGACAGCTTGAACCGCGGCATTTCCGCCGTGGACGTTGGGATGTCGGCCGGTCAGTCGGTCTCCGACCTGCTGATCCAGATGAAGGCGAAGGCCCTTTCGGCCTCCGACAAGTCGATCGACACGGCGTCGCGCGCGGCACTGAACAACGACTTCACCGCTCTGCGCGATCAGATCCAGACGATCGTCGACAACGCTTCGTTCAACGGTTTCAACCTGATCAAGTCCGGCGCTTCCGACATCACCGCGCTGGCTTCGAACGATGGTTCGAAGAAGATCACGGTTCAGGCCGCGAGCTTGGCGCTCGGCGGTTCGAACGTGACCGTCGGCTCTGCCGGCAACATCTCGACGCAGGCTGCTGCCTCGACGATGGTGTCGACTGTCCAAACCTCGCTGACCAACGTCAACAAGGTGCTGGCGACGTTCTCGGCTGGTGCGAAGAAGTATTCGATCCAGCTCGGGTTCGTGCAGAAGCTGTCCGATACGCTGACCAGCGGCATCGGCAATCTCGTCGACGCCAACATGGCCGAAGAAAGCGCCAAGCTCACCTCGCTGCAGACCAAGCAGCAGCTGGGCGTCCAGGCTCTGTCGATCGCCAATTCGTCGCCGCAGATCGTGCTGTCGCTGTTCCAGTAAGCCATCATAGGGCGGTGGGCGCTTGGCGTCCGCCGCCTTCCTACCGTCGAATGGAGGCAAATGTCTCCTTCCCCGGGGCGTGGGTTTGGGGTTCAAAAGAAAGGCGGCCGGGAAGTCCACCCGGCCGCCGTTTCTTTGTGACGGACGCGAAAAAGCGTCAGAGATGCAGGACGCGGCGCAGCGTTTCGCCCACCCGCATCACGTCGCTCAGCACCATCGCGGCGTAGAACGGCAGGCTGAGGCAGCGCGCGTAATAGCGCTCGGCGCCGGGCAGATCACCGTGGCCGTAACGTTCGGCGTAATAGCGTTGGCGATGCACCGGATAGTAATGCACCTGGCTGCCGATGCCTTCCTCGGCCAGATGCGCCATCACGTCGGACCGCGTCAGGCCGCAGGCCTTGAAGTCGATCAGTACCGGATAGAGGTGCAGCGTTGGCAGGCAATCGGTGTGCGCGATCGGTTTCAACGCCGGCGCTAAGGGTGCGAGCACGGAATCATAGGCTGCCGCCAAGGCCCGTCGCCGGGCGCCGAAACGCGTCAGTTTGGCCAGCTGGGTGAGGCCGAGCGCACACTGGATGTCGGTGGCGCGCCAGTTGAATCCGGGCTCGATCAGCTCGTAATACCAGGGATTGGCATGGCCGGACGCGGCAAAGCCGTCGACGGCATTGGCGAACTCGCTGGGGTTGCGCGTCATGCCATGATTGCGGTGACGGGCAAGCGCGCCGGCAAGCTCGGCATTGTTGGTGGTGACTGCGCCGCCTTCGCCCATGGTCACGGTCTTGACCGGATGGAACGAGAACACCGTCATGTCGGAGAGCGCGTTTTCGCCGACCATCTTTTCGGCGCCGCCGAGACGATAGCCGGTGCCGAGGGCATGGCAGCCATCGTCGACGATCTTCATGCCGTGGCGGCGGGCGATTTCGTGGATCGCCTCCACCGCGCCGACCTGGCCGTTGAGATGGACGTTGAACACCGCATCGGCGTGACCGCAGCGCGCCAGCGCCTTCTCCAGATCCTCGGCCCGCATCAGCCCCGAATCGGGATCGACGTCGGCGAACACGATCTCGGCGCCAGCGAGATGCGGCGCGCTGGCGGTAGCCAGAAACGTGATCGACGGCACCACGACTTTCGTGCCCGGCCCGATCCCCAGCGCCTTGGCGGCGATATAGAGCGCGGCGGTACCGTTGGAACAGACGACGGCATGTTCGGCGCGCACGGCGCCTGCCAGCGCGGCTTCGAATTTGCCGACCAGGGGGCCGGTGGTGAGATAGTCGCTTTTCAGCGCCGCCGTCACCGCGGCGATATCGTCATCCTCGATGACCTGCCGGCCATAAGGCAGGAACGGCAGCGCCGCGGGTTTGGGCGCCGGCGCACTCATGTGTAGGCCTGGGCGAGCAACTGCTGCAGCCCGCGCGCATCGAGCTGTTCGGGATTGTTGTCGCTCGAATAGGCGAAGCCTTCCGCCACCGGCTTGGCACCGCGATTGATATAGGCCTCGCGCAAGGCGGCGGCGAAGCTTGCCAGAATCACGAAGCGATCCGTCATTTCCAGTGTGCAATGGGCATCGTCGGCCGGGATCATGGTCTCGTGCAGCTTCTCGCCGGGACGGATACCGACGATTTTTTGCGACAATTGCGGGCCCAAGAGCGTCGCCAGCCCGGTGATGGTGGTGGAGGGAATTTTGGGCACGAAGATTTCGCCGCCCTTCGACATCTCCATCGACGACAGCACCAGATTCACCCCTTGCGTCAAGGTGATCCAGAAGCGGGTCATGCGCGCATCGGTGATCGGCAGTTCCTGGGCGCCTGATTCGGCAAGCTGCTTGAAGAAGGGCACCACTGAACCGCGCGAGCCGAACACGTTGCCATAGCGCACTACGGCGAAGCGGGTGCCGTCGGCGCCGGCGAGATTGTTGGCGGCGACGAAAATCTTGTCGGAGGCGAGCTTCGACGCGCCGTAGAGATTGACCGGATTGGCAGCCTTGTCGGTGGAAAGCGCGATCACTTTCTTCACGTTGCGGCGCAGCGCGGCATAAACGACGTTCTCGGCGCCGAGCACGTTGGTGCGGATGCATTCGAACGGATTGTATTCGGCCGCCGGCACCTGCTTCAGCGCCGCCGCGTGCACGACGTAATCGACGTTCGACATGGCGAGGTCGAGCCGGTCGCGGTCACGCACGTCGCCGATGAAGAAGCGCATGCAGGGATACTGCTCCGCCGGGAA
>NZ_JBWZET010000042.1:0-12720 GCF_056722145.1 Rhizomicrobium sp.
GTTCTCAGGAGTACTGGCAACGATGAAACGAGAAATTGTCCTTGCGGCGCTGCTGCTGGCTTCCGCTCCGGCCTACGCCGACGACGCCAAGCCCGCCCCCGCAAACGTGTGCCTGCGCCACCATGATCTCGACGGCTTCGGCGCGCGCGACCGCCACTCGATGGTCGTCAACGATCGCTTCGGCAAGAAGTACCTCGTCAGCCTGGCCGGGCTGTGCGACGACATCGATTTCGCCTTTGGTGTCGGGTTCCGGCCGGTCGGCGGCGCGAATTTCGGCTCCTGCCTCGACCGCGGCGACCGCGTCGTGATGCGCGGCGGCGGCGCGCTGCCCGGCAACAACACCTGCTGGGTGACCAAGGTCCAGCTCTATTCCAAGGACATGGAAGCCGCCGACAAGCAGGCCCGCGCCAACAAGCAACCCCTGCCGGCGTTCTAGCTGTTTGTCATCCCCGGCTGAGCCAGCGCAGCGCAGCGAAGGAAAGGGGATCCAGGTCGCTGAATTGTGCCTGTCTTGAAGGATTCGCAAGGTGCCTCGTCGTCGGCACCTGGAATATGTTTCGACCTGGGCCCCCTTTCCCTCCCATTCGCAACGCTGCGCGCCGCGAATGTTCGGCCGGGGGTGACAATTACGCTTGAAGCCCCCGCAGCCCTTCCGCCGCCCGGATTTCGCCGACCGTGGCGCCGCGGGTGTTGAGGATCGGGGCGGTGGCGAAACCCGCCGCCAGCACGCCCAGCTTTTCGAGAACGACCGCGACGGCGATCTCGGCGGCCCGCACGGCACCGTCGTCGATCTTGAGCGCGACGCCGAGACCCAGTTCCGGCAGCATGGCGGCATAGACGCCCTCGGCCCCAACCTTCACCACCGCCTTGCCGCCGGCCGCCTGCATCAGGGTGGTGCAGAACCGGCCGGTGCCTCCCACCAGTTCGGGATAGGTCGCCATGGCGCGCAGGATGCGATCGGCGCCCGGCGTCTGGCGTCCGGCGATGCGGGCCAGCGCCCTGGCGAACGCGGTCAGGGGCAGGGCGAAGTTCGGCGCCGCACAGCCATCGACGCCCCACGCCGGATCACGCCATCCTGACAGCCGAATCACCGAGTCGAGAATCGCTTTCTGCACCGGGTGAGCGATGGCCACATAATCGGCTGTCGACGCCCCCAGATGTTTGGCGACGGTCAGGAAACCGGTATGCTTGCCGGAACAATTGTTGTGGACTTTCGAAGGCTTCTGCTGAGTCGCTAACAAATCCTGCGAAGTCGGTCCGTGGCTCGGAATTTGCGGTCCGCAGAGCAGATCGGCTTCGGAACAGCCGATTCGTTTCAGCCACGCTGCCACGCGTTCCGTATGCATCGCTTCGCCGGAATGCGAGGCGCAGGCGAGCGCCACTTCTTCGTCCGAAACCGCAAATGCCTCCGCCGCGCCGCTCTCGACCAGCGGTAACGCCTGGATCGGTTTCAACGATGAGCGGGTGTAGATCGGGGTTTCGACATCCCCGACCGCCAGACGAACCACGCCTTGGGCATCGACCAGCGCAACCGCGCCGCGATGGATGCTTTCCACCAGCGCGCCGCGGGTGACCTCGACAAGAACAGGGTTAGGCATGGGATATCGTCCGGAATGGCGCCGGCACACTCCGGCGGGCGGCCACCGGAATCAACCCCGCACCGCCTCGGGGGAGGTATGCGATTGCGTGTTGGACGTTGGGGAACTAAGCAGGGCGCAGCAAGGCGAGGGACACAAATGCGCGGGTATTTCGGCGTCGGAGTGGACGGTTTGTCGAAGGCGATGAACCTCGGCAACCTGTCGCGCATCGCCAATGCCTTCGACGCCAGTTTCTTCTTCACCGTCAATTCGCACCACAAGCTGGCCGACGCCCAGTCCGACACCTCCCGCGCGCAGCAGGCGATGCCATACTACCGCTTCGCCGACATCGGCGAGTTCCGTCTGCCGATCGGCTGCGCCCTGGTGGCGGTGGAAATCACCGAAGACGCCGTGGAGTTGCCGCGCTTCCGCCACCCTTTGCGCGCCGCCTACGTCTTCGGGGCCGAGCGGCTGTCGCTGTCGCAAGACATGCTGAAGCGGGCCGACCATGTGGTGAAAATCCCTATGAAGTTCTCCATCAACGTCGGCATGGCGGGGGCGATCATCCTCTACGACCGGCTGATCAGCCTGGGCAACTATCCGCCGCGGCCGTTGATGCCGGGCGGGCCGCAAGTGCTGCCGCCGCCGCACCAGTGGGGCGCCCCGCTGGTCCGCGACCGGCGCTAGCGCGAGGCCGCTTCGCAGCGACGGAGATGAAGCGCGAACGCCGCGATCGCCACAAAGCACAGGCTCGGGATCACCATCACGTACGGCACGGTCGCCGGGGTGGTCACGGCATCGAGCAGGGCCAGCACGAGCGGGCTGCCGGCGGCGGCGAACAGCAGCATCGCCGATGCGGTCTTGGCGCCATTGCCGAGGTCGCGGATCGAGCTGGCGAAGATCGTCGGGAACAGGATCGACACGAAGAAGCTGGCACCGACCAGGCACTCGACGCCGAAAAATCCATGCGTCAGGGCGGCCGTCGCTGCGCACAGCGCTCCGCCGACAGCGAACAGCGCCAGCACCAGCGCCGGGCGGATGCGGAACATCAGTGCCGTGCCGACAAAGCGGCCGACCGCGAAGGCGACGACGTTCCACAGCAAAACCTGATTGGCCGCCGCGAGGCCGATGCTCGACACTTCGGTCAGCACATAGCGGACGGTAAAGGCCCACAGCACCGATTGGGTGATCGCCGACAGGAACTGGGCGCCGACCCCAAGCATGAAACCGCGATTGCGGAACAGCGGTCCGAAGGTCTTGACGGTCGGCACGTCGTTGGTGGCGCGGGCGATGGCGAGCGGCGGGAAATTGGTCTTGTCGACCAGGAAGGCGAACAGCAGCACGCCGCCGCCGATGAAGTAGAGCGGCATCGCCAGCCAGTTGGCAACGTAGACGACGGGGTGGGCGGCGCTGGTCGTCAGCATGTACTGGCCGAGCATGAAGCCGCCGACGACGCCGATCGGGTTCACCGCCTGCGCCAGGTTGAGGCGGCGTACCGCGTTCTCCCGGCCGCCGAGAAAAACGACCATCGGCTGGGCCGAGACTTCGAGAATGGCGAGACCGGAGCCGATCACCACGGCCGCGCACAATAGCCAGGCGAAAGCGTGCTGCGTCGCTGCCGGATAGAGCAGGAACATGCCGACCGAAAACGTGCCGAGGCCGAACACGACGCCGGATTTGTAGCCGAAATTGCGCGTGATCAGCGCCGCCGGCAGCGCCATCAGGCAATAGCCGAAACACAGCGTCCAGCTGGCGAGCTGTTCCTGGGATTCCGCCAGCGCGAGAGCCCGCGAAAAACTCGGCAGCAGCGTATAATAGAGCTGCTGCGCCAATCCCCAGAACGCGAACATGCAAAGTGTCAGAGCGATCGCGATACGATAGGTGCGTTTGCCGTCACGAGGTTCGCTGGTCATAGGAGCGGGTCCTGTTGCCGCGCCAAACTAGGCCGCAGTGATTAAGGCGCGCTTAGAACCCGCGCGGCAAAGTTGCGTTGATAGCGTTATCGTAACGATCCGTCGCAGGCCGGTTACAAGCGTGGCGCAACGCGCCGGTAGTAAAGGCCGAACGCGGCGATCGCGGCGAAGCACAGCGCTGGCACCAGCATCACCAAGTGCACCGTCGCCGGACTGGTGACGACGTTGAGCAGGGCCAGCACCGCGGCGCCGCTGCCGGCCGCGAACATCAGCATTGCGGCGCCGGTCTTGGTGTCGCCGTCGAGATCGCGGATCGAACTGGCAAAGATGGTCGGGAACAGGATCGACCAGAAGAAACTCGCCGCCACCAGCGCTTCGACCCCGCTGAAGCCGCCGTGCAGCGTCGCCACCAGTGTCGCCACCGCGCCGCCGCTTGCGAACACCGCCAGCAGCACCGAGGAGTCGAAGCGATACATCAGCGCCGTGCCGACGATGCGTCCGACGATGAAGGCAAACAGGCACCACAAGAGCACGTCCTTGGCGCCCGCTTCGCTCATGCCGGCGACTTCCGCCATGGCATAGCGCACGGCAAATCCCCACATCACGACCTGCGCCACCGCGCAGAGGAATTGGGCGCCGGCACCGAGCATGAACAGTCGGTTCTTGAACAGCGGCCGAAAGCTTCTCACCGTGGAATCGTCCCGGGCGACGCGCGCGATGGCGACCGGCGGGAAGGCGGCGGTATCGACCAGGAAGGCGAAAAACAGCACCGCGGCGCCGATGAAGAACAGCGGCGTCACCAGCGCGCCCGCGGGATCGTGCCCGGCGTGGGCGGCGCTGAGCTTGAGCAGGTGCTGGCCGATGAAAAAACCGGCGACAACGCCGATCGGATTGAGCGCCTGGGCGATGTTGAGCCGGCGCACCGCGGTTTTCCTGTCGCCGAGGCGGACCACCAGCGGATCGGCCGATACTTCCAGGATGGCAAGCCCCGAGCCGATCACCACCGCCGCCAGCAGGAACCACGCGAACGCATGCTGCGCCGCCGCCGGATAGAACAGGAACAGGCCGACCGCGAAGGTGCCGAGCCCGAACACCACGCCCGACTTGTAGCCGACGTTGCGACTGATCAGGGCGGCGGGAAGCGCCATCAGGTAATAGCCGAAACTCAGCGCCCAACCGGCGAGGCTTTGCTGGTAGGCATTGAGCGAAAGCGCGGTCGCAAAGTCCGGCAGCAGCGTGTCGTAAAGCCGGTGCGCCAGCCCCCAGATCGCGAACAGGCACAGCGTCAACGCGATGGCGACGTTATAGGTCTTTGACCCTTCGCGATTTTCCGCAGTGTCAGGCGCAGCGCTGTTCATGGCGCACAAGATAGGAGCACCGAGTTAAGGGAGGTTTAGTACAAATACCCACGATCCAATCTGATAGCGTTATCAGCGTTCACGGTTCTACCGGCTTGGGAAATCTGAAATTTTCATGCGCGTAAAATCTCTCACGCGGCGGTCCGTTCCAGCCAGCGGGCATAGCTGATCAGGCCTTCGGTGCCGTTGAGGATGCGCTGGTTGCAGCGATCGATGGTGGTGAGACCGGCGGTCACCGAAGTCTGCAGGGCTTCGAGTTCGGTGAGCAGTTCGGTCAGGCTTTCGCCGATGCCACGCTGGCGGGCGCATTCGACCATGCCCATGATGCGGGTCACTTCGAGCGCACCGGCCATGCGTTTCATGTCGTCACACTGGCGGCGGAAGATGCGGGCCCGATCGGCAATCCCTTGCAGGCCCTCGGTGGCGAGGCGCTGATAGGCATTCATCTGGGTTTCGAGCCGCGGAATTTCGTCGCCGTGACGGGCGCCTTCGCCAACGGCCTCGCGGCGGAACAGCGCCAGCAGTTCGCTCTGCACGAGGGCGGTGCAGGTAAGGAACAGACCGGCATAAACGGTGTCGAGCACTTCGTTCGCTGCACTGGTGAACTTCGTCAGGCTGGCGTTGATCTGGGCGCAGATGAGATCGTAGTTCTTGGAGATCTGCCCGGTGACGGCGCCGGCGTCGCCGAGCTTGGCGGCCTGCACCTGGAAATTCAGCGACACGCGCTCGTTCTTGGCATAGCTGGCCGAAACCGTGGCCGCTTCCGCCAGCAGCGTGCGGGCGCTGGTCAGGACATCGCCGAAGCGCTTGATGCGGGCATCGCTGGCGCGGTTCAAGGCGCCGTCGCGCGCCGCCACTTCGCCGGCCAGGGCCTCGGCCATGAAGGCGGCATAGTCGCGATAGCCGAGGCTTTCGAGCCGCTGGAGCAGCCGCGCGTAGCTGTCGGCGGGTGTCGGCTTTTCGTTGATCTCGATCTGCCGCAGCGCCTCGTATTCCTTCTGGATGATGCGAAACAGCGGCGACGACGGCTTCAGGCGCACCGACAGGTAGCCGCCTTCGATCGGCGTCACCACCGCGAACACCCAGTAATGGCGGCCGTCCTTGGTGCGGTTCTTGACATAGGCGCCGACCGGCAGGCCGGCCTTGATGCGGTCCCACAGGACATAGAACACGGCGCGCGGCATGTCGGGATGGCGCACCAGCTTGTGGGCTTTGCCGATCAGTTCGTCCCAGGAATAGCCGGAGACGCGCTGGAAAACCGCGTTGCCCGATTGGATGATGCCGTGGCTTTCCGTGCGCGAGAAGAACAGTTCGTCGAACTGGAACGGCATTTCGTCGGGGCTGTCGTCGGCCATGGGGCGGCACTCTGCGTTGCGGAGCCGATTTAAACGCGGAGGAGTTTCATTTGCCTTTCGGCGGAGCCTCTGGCGCCCTTCGCGCGCATGAGGAATTGTACGTATGACGCCCTAAACGTGGGATTTTTCCATGCGATTGAGGCGCAGCACGACGATGGTGACAACGCCAAAACACGCGGCCGGCAGGAACATCACCAGCGGCAAGAGGCGGGTGGTGTTGGCGACCGCCAGCAGGGCAAAGACGCCGGTGCCGGTGAAGGCGACGAACTGGGCCACGGCGGCGGCGGATTTGGCCTTGTCGCCGAGATCGCGCAGGGCGACGGCGAAGGTCGTGGGCACCAGGGTCGACATGAAGAACGAGGTGGCGATCAGCAAGCCGATCGCGACCGGGCCGCGGGTCACGGCGCTGGCCACGGCACACAGCGTCGCCAGGATGGCGTAGCTGGCGACCAGCCGCAACGGCGCGATCGCGCCCATCAGCAGCGGTCCGGTAAGGCGGCCGACGAGCAGGGCCAAATAGGCGCCGACCAGCACCAGATGCGCCGTCTGCGGCGGCAGGGAGGGCATCACGAAGCTGCTGTATGCCGGTGCGAAGCCGGCAATGATGATCTGCGCGAACAGGCCGAGCGACATCGCCAGCAGGGCATAGCGAAAGTCCTTGCTGCGCAGCGGCGGCAGGAACGTCGGCAAGGTGCGATCGTTATGGCCGACACGGGCTTCCGCGATGGCCGGGAATTTCACCATCTCGGTGACGAACGCCAGTGCGATTGCGGCGACGCCGATGGTTGCGAGCACCTTCACCACACTATCGACGAACCCGGGATTGCTGCCGGCCCCCGCCAGTACGTTTTGCGCAACGCAGAAGGCCGCCAGGGCACCGAGCGGCGATAGCGCGTCGGCCAGCACGGTGCGCTGGATGGCACCCTGCCGCGATCCCATGAACACGACCAGCGGCAGCGCCGTCACCTCGACGATCGCCAGTCCCGATCCGAACACGGTGGCGGCGGCGATGAACAGCAGCACCGAGTGGCTTTCCACCGCCGGGTAGATCAGGAAAATGCCGACCGCGAAGGTACCGAGGCCGAACAGCATGCCGATCTTGTAGCCGAAGTTGCGGCTGATGAAGGCGCCGGGCAGGGTCATCAGGAAATAGCCGATGGCGACGGCGGAGCGCGTCATGTCGGCCTCGGCCGGCTTCAGCAACAGGCCGGCGCCGAGCCCGGGCAAGAGGCTGGAAAAAAGGCGATGGGCGAAGCCCCAAAGCCCAAGGGTTGCGGCCGTCAGAACCACGGCAGCCCAAAATCCCGCTCCTGTGGCGACGCGCTTCCAATTCATGACAGGTGCTCGAACATTGCGTCAGGCGAGGATAGGAGCCGGTCGTTAACAAGCTTTGGCTGCGGCCACCCGCGACTCGCGCAAATGCGGGTTTTCAAGCAACCGTCTGGCGTGTTAGGGGAACGCCATCATGGCTCCTGCACTTTCCATCACCAATCTCCGCAAGGTCTACCGCGGCGGCACCGTTGCCGTGGACGGCCTGTCGCTCTCGGTGGAAGAGGGCGACTTCTTCGGATTTCTCGGCCCCAACGGCGCCGGCAAATCGACCACCATCCATTGCGCCACCGGCATTGCGACGGTGACCAGCGGCAAGGTGGAGGTGTTCGGCGTCGACGCGGTGAAGGACTACCGCCGCGCCCGCGCCCTGGTCGGCCTATCTCCGCAGGAATTCAACGTCGACGTCTTCGCCACACCGGTGCAGATCGTCGATTGGGTCGGCGGCTATTTCGGCATTGCGGCGGCCGAGCGCAAGAAGCGCATCGACGAGCTGATGCAGCGCTTCGATCTCACCGATCATATCAAGAAGCCGTTCCGGGCGCTGTCCGGCGGCCTCAAGCGGCGGGTGATTTTGGCGCGGGCGCTGATCCACAAGCCGCGGCTGCTGATCCTCGACGAGCCGACCGCGGGCGTCGATGTCGAGCTGCGGATCGATTTGTGGCGCTATCTCTCCGAGCTGAACCGCGACGGCACCACCATCCTGTTGACGACGCATTATCTCGAAGAGGTCGAGCGGCTGTGCCGCAACATCGCCATCGTCGCCAAGGGCAAGATCGTGCGCCAGGGCCCGAAGGAAGACTTTCTCGCCGGCGACGGTATCGAGGGCGCCTATCTCGCCGCCACCGGTGCTACCCCCGACCACATTGCAGCCGGAGCGGCCTGATGGAACACGCGGTCTCCACGCCCACGGTCAATTGGATCGGCCTTTGGACCATCATCCGCCGCGAGATTTCGCGCCTGTTGCGGGTTCCGATCCAGGCGTTCATCGCGCCGTGGGTTTCGGCGCTGATGTTCATCTTCATTTTCGGCTTCGTCGTCGGCCCGCGGATCGCCACCATCGGCGGCCACAAATATCTCGAATTCGTGCTGCCGGGCGTCCTGATGATGAACATCATCAACGCCGCGTTCCTGCAGGCGACGTCGCAGGTCTATTTCCAGCGTTTCATGAAATACGTCGAGGAGGCGCTGGTCGCGCCGCTGTCCTATGCCGAGATGATCGTCGGCACGCTGGCGGCGGTGATGTTCCGGACGATTTCGACCGGCGTCGGCATCCTCGTCATCGGCATCCTGTTCGGAGCGGTGCGGCTGCATTCGCTGCCGGAGTTCCTGTTCTGGCTGGTGGTTGTGTCCGGCATTTTTGGGCTGCTCGGGATCGCCGTCGGGCTGTGGGCCAAGAGTTTCGAGCAGCTCACGGTGCTGAACATCTTCTTCATCACGCCGCTCAGCTTCGTCGGCGGCGTGTTCAACACGGTTTCGATGCTGCCGCCGTGGCTGCGCTGGCTCGCGTGGGGCAATCCTTTCTTCTATTTCATCAATGGCCTGCGCCATTCGATGCTCGATTTCAACGAGGCGCCGGAGCTGCTGGGAGCGGTCTTGTCATTGACCTTGCTGGCGATTTTGTCGATCGGGGTGTGGCGGCTGTTCTCGGTCGGCTACGGCCTGCGCGAATAAGCCCTTAATCTGTCGTTTACGCGCGGGAATCAGGCAATTATTCTGCGCGCTGCTTTGCTCCCGAGGGAATCTCATGCCGTCCGTTCGCGCTGCGCTGTGTCTGGCGATGCTGTTGGCCGCTCCGGCCTTCGCCGCTGATCCCACCGAACTCGGCAAGTTCAAGAGCTGGACGGCGATGACCGCCGCGAGCGCCGAGGGCAAGGTCTGCTATGCGCTCGCCACGCCGGCCACGATGCTTCCCAAGAAGGCGCCGCGCGGCAAGGTCTATGTCCTGATTTCGGTGTGGCCGGGCCTTGGACGCCGCGACGAGGTCGAGATCGTGCCGGGCTATCTCTACAAGGACAACGACACGGTCGTCGCCCAGGTCGGGAACCTGCGGACCGAGTTCTTCACCCGCAACGACGGCACGCAAGGCTCGGCGTGGGCCAAGAGCGTCGAGGACGACGCCGCCCTGGTCGCGGCGATGCGCGGCGGCTCAACCCTGACGGTCACCGGCATGACCAAGAAGGGCGTCAAGACGACCGACACCTATTCCCTCAGCGGCATCGCCGGCGCCATCGAACGCGCCCACCGCGAGTGCGGGAAGTAGCTCGTTTTGTCATCCCGGGCGGAGCGCTGGCTGTGCAGCAGCGAGTGCGCAGACCCGGGACCTACTGCGAAATCTGGGAAACGGGTCCCGGATCGCGCCCAGTTGCCGGCTAAGGGCAACTCCTTGGGCGCGTCCAGGATGACAGCTTGGGTTTAATTGTTCTAGTACTCCCCCATGACCGCTCCCCATCCCCTCATCGGCCTGACGCCCGCCGAGTTGAAAACCGCGCTGGTGGAAGCCGGTGTGCCGGAAAAGGCCGGCGCCATGCGCACGCGCCAGGTGTGGAACTGGCTCTACGCCCACGGCTGCCGCGATTTCGCCGCCATGACCAATCTGGCCAAGGATTTCCGCGCCCTGATGGAAGCGCGCTTCGTCATTGACCGGCCGGAAGTTGTCACCGAACAGATTTCCGCCGACGGCACCCGCAAATGGCTGCTGCGCGCCGGTGGGCAGGAGTTCGAGACCGTCTACATCCCCGAGCCCGGCCGCGGCACCTTGTGCGTGTCGAGCCAGGTCGGCTGCACGCTCACCTGCCGCTTCTGCCACACCGGCACCCAGAAACTGGTGCGCAACCTGACGTCCGGCGAGATCGTGGGGCAGGTGATGGTGGCGCGCGACGCCCTGGGCGATTGGCCGAGCACCGGCGAGAACCGGCGCGTCACCAATGTCGTGATGATGGGCATGGGCGAGCCGCTCTACAATTTCGACAACGTCAAGCAGGCGCTTTCGATCGTGAGCGACGGCGATGCGCTGGCGTTCTCCAAGCGCCGCATCACGCTGTCCACGTCGGGCGTGGTGCCGATGATCGCGCGGGCGGGCAGCGAGATCGGCTCGGCGCTGGCGATTTCGCTCCACGCCGTGCGCGACGAGGTGCGCGACGTGCTGGTGCCGATCAACAAGAAGTACCCGATCGCCGAACTCTTGGAGGCCTGCCGCACCTATCCCGGCGTCTGCAACGCCCGCCGCATCACCTTCGAATACGTCATGCTGAAGGGCGTCAACGACAGCCTCGCCGATGCGCGCGAGCTGGTGAAGCTGCTGAAGGGCATTCCGGCCAAGGTGAACCTGCTGCCGTTCAACGCCTGGCCCGGCAGCCCGTATGAATGCTCTGAATGGGAGCAGATCGAAACTTTTGCTGAGGTGTTAAACCGCGCCGGCTACGCCTCGCCGGTCCGCACCCCCCGCGGCCGAGACATCATGGCCGCCTGCGGCCAGCTGAAGAGCGAAAGCCTGAAACAACGGGCGAGCGAACGCTACGCGGAAGTGGTGAGCGGACAGGTGGGGAAGTAAGCTTCCCACGCCCCTTGTGGGGCCGATAGTGCCAGCGTATTCGGCGCGCAAAATTCCCGACGCCGCACACTTCGCCGCTAAGTGCTAGATTTTGCGGGTGAGGGGGTTTCGTCCCATTGCCCCTCACCTGAAAAATCATCGGACTTAGCGCCGCGCCATTCTTTGTGTTTCGAGATAGGCGCCGGCGCGCCGCTAAATCCGTGATTTTTCTTCCTCTCCCACGAAGGGGAGAGGGATGCGTGTGGACCCCATCATCCCGGACGTGCCGCAGCGGTTTCGCCGTTTGGCACGAAGGCGCGATCCGGGATCCACGCCGAAATCTGTCAGACGCTGAAGTGGTTCTCGGCTCGGCAACACCAAGGATCACGGTCCGCATTGCCAAATCCCATCGTTCCCGTCCAACACTGGGGCGGGAATCTTCTCTATGTTGTCAATTGCTCCAACACCCTGGCGCTCCGCTTCATGCTTGCTTCGAAAACGCGGTAGCGATCAAGCAGGCGTTCTGACCGTCACTTCGCGAAATGCTTATACGCGGCGACCATCGCCTTGTAGATGGGCTGGCTGGCCTCGAATCCCGCATCGTCGGCAGCATCCAGCATCAGCATGACGAAGAATTTGCCGTCGGCATCGCCGTCCACCGTGTAGGAAATAAGCTGGCTGTGGCCGTCCTTCAGCTTGGTGATGCGAAAGGTGCGCAGCTTGCGGCCGTCGGCCGTGGCGAGCGGTTCGATCTCGGTAATCACCGCGTCGGGATTGTCGGCGCGGGTTCGGCCGGCATCGTTGGAGATGAAGCGATCGAGCTGGGCCGCGGCCGGTTGCGACGGCTCGAATGTGTCGTCCGAAATATTGCCGGTCAGGACGATCGCCGAGTCGTTGAAATTTTGCCCGTCCCGCACCAGGATATTGGCTTCGAAATGCAAGCTGGCGTCGGCGTCTTGATGCCAACCCGGCATCGTCGGCAGCGCCGGCCAGATGTGGAAGCAGATCGCGCCCTGGGCGCAGTTTATAGTTGCCGTGCGTTCGATGTCGGCCGTTGCGGAAGTGGTGACGAGAGCCGCAACGGCAGCCAATGTCAGACAACTGCGCATGATGAATCCCCCTGCGGATACGCCAGTATAGCGCACATCGGGCTGGCGCGGCGCGACTTGTCCGCCACCCTGCGACTCTGATTTGGTAGGTCGGCAAAACGAGGGGACGATCCATGGCGGTCAAAAAAGCGGTGCGGACAGCGAAAGTCACGAAACGGAAGGCGGCCAAGAAAGTCGTGAAGAAAGTCGTGAAGAAGGCGGCGAAAAAGGTTGCCAAGACGCCGGTGAAGAAGGTTGCAAAGAAGCCGGCCAAGAAAATCGTCCAGACGCCGGCGGCTAAGAAAACCTCGACCCTGACCAAGCTCGAACAGGCGCTGTTCACGCGCATGGTGGAACTGGACGAACTGGCCGCCGACGCCGGCCTTGCCGGAGCCGTGGCGCCGAAGAAGAAGACGAAGAAGGCGAAGCGCTAAGCCCGCCACCTGCTCGACCGCACCGCCGCCGGCAGTTGGGCGCCGAGCGGGGCCGGACTTGTTGGCATGGGAACTTTGCCGTAGGCGTCACAAAGCCTCGCCGGGGCGCTGGCCTTGTGCTGGTGCGATCGGGG
>NZ_JBWZET010000043.1:0-8602 GCF_056722145.1 Rhizomicrobium sp.
GGTCGAAGCCGTCAAAGCCATCGCTGAATAGGCATACCTGGGCGCCTTGTGCGTTCGGCCAGGTGACGAAATCGCCCCGGTCAGGCGTGTAGTTCGCCATCAGCGCCAGCGCCTCAGGCGTTGCCGCGTCTGCGACCGGCAGATGGCGCGCGAGCCGATCATAGACCTGATCGACGAAATCGGCTTCGGGATGAACGAGCCGCTTGCCGCCATCCTCGATCCGGTCCGGCAGGGCCCGGAATGTCCAATCAAGCTGCCGTCCCTCGCAGGCGCCGCAGGCTTCCAAGGACAGGTAATCGCTCTTGACCCGGACGACGACAGTATCGGCCGTGTCATGGCCGCGCAGGATATCGTCCTGTTCGTGGGAATAGGTTTCGGCCAGCAGCGGCTCGGCATTGGCCCCATCCCAACGCCAGAAACTGATCTGGCTCTTCACCGTGAACTCGGCACCTTGGGCATAGGTTGCTTCGAGGGCAAAACGGATGCGGCCGTCGCGATCGGACGTCAGGGCCATAACGCGGCCGTAGACCGGGCCACAGTCATAATGTCCGTCGTGCCCCTCTTCGTCAGTGCACGGTCCTGCATGGTCGGTGCGCCACGCCTTGAGGGCGCCGAACGGACCGATTTGGGCGCGGCGGACATCCCAAACGACTTGCCACTGACCGTCGCGCTTGCCGACCAGGAAGACGGTACCGGTCTGCTCCCAGACGATGGCCGCGATGGCATAAAGATCCGGCGCCAACTGGGTCACGGTGGTAGAGACGATGCTGTTGTGGCGGGCCGTTCCGTGACGGGGAATACGCCGATGCGCGTTGAGGCGCGCCACGGTCCAGTCCTCCGTCGCATCCCACAAGGCATCGAGTGCTTGCGCTTCGCGCGGGTCGTTGCCAATCCCGAGCCCGCATACCTCGCCGCACGCAGTTTTCAGCGTTTTCACCGCCGCGGAATAGCGCTGTTCCGGCGACGGATCGGCAAGCGCCTGGGCCGCCAGAACAAGTCCGGCCAGGGTGGCGGCGAAAGCTGTGCGCATGAGCGTTGAGATCGAAATCCCCGGCGACTAGATTACGCCGAACTGAGGAGATGAACCATGGGTTTGCGCGATCAATTGAACACCGCCGTCAAGGACGCGATGAAGGCGCGCGATGCCAAACGGCTTGCCACGCTGCGGCTGATCCAGGCCAATATCAAGGACAGGGACATCGCCTCGCGCACCGAGGAAAGCCGCGACGGCATCTCCGACGACGAGATTGTCGCCCTATTCGGCAAGCTGGTGAAATCGCGCGAAGACTCGATCACGCTGTATGAAAAAGGCGGCCGCCCGGAACTGGCCGAGGCCGAAAAGGGCGAGATCGCGATCCTGAAAGAGTTCATGCCGCGCCAGCTCGACGAGGTGGAAACCAAAGCCGCCGTCGCCGCGATCGTGGCCGAAACCGGCGCCGCCGCGCTCAAAGACATGGGCAAGGTGATGGCGGCGCTGAAAGAGCGCTACACCGGCACGATGGATTTCGGCAAAGCTGGCGCCCTGGTGAAAGCCCAGCTCGGCGGCAAATAGCGGCCGCATTTGCGGCCATTCGTCAAGGACCATTGTCATGCGGCGCTTTGGGGGATTGTCTGACGCGCTCGGCGCGTGCGGTGCCGCTCTGTTCTATCTTGGCTTGGCGCTGGCGCTGTTCCAGCCCTGGCTGGCGCAGTTCTCGACCGTGCTGTTGGGTCCGCCCGAGAACAATCTGCAGGATTTTTGGAATGTCTGGCATGGCGCAAATGTCACGCTGGCCGGCTTCTTCCATACCGCGGACCTGCGATTTCCCGACGGCACCGCGCTGAATTATCACTCCTTTTCCTATCCCCATGTGCTGGTGGTGCGGCTGCTCGCTGCTCTGCTGAACGCGAACCGCGACGGCCTCATCTGGCTCAACAATGCCGCCCTGTTCGCGTCGTTTCCGCTGGCGGGCCTGTCCGGCTTTCTGCTGGTGCGCCGGTTTGTGCCCCATACCTGGGCGGCGCTCATCGGCGGGTTCATTTTTGCCTTCAGTCCCTGGCATGTCGCCCAGGCGATGCATCATGCCCATGTCACGCACATCGAGTTCGTGCCGCTGTTCGTGCTCGCCTATCTCAACGGGCTAGAGCGCAAGAGCTGGCGGTGGCTGGCTGGGGCGGCGGTGGCGGGCGCACTGGCGGCGCTGTCGTGCTGGTATTTTCTTTTCTATGACGCCTATTTCGTGGTTTTCCATGCCCTGTACCGCTGGCGTCGTGAGGGTGAGCTGTTGCGCGGCTGGGCGCTCAAGGCGCCCGCCGTTGCGCTCGGGGGCACCGCGCTGCTGCTCCTGCCGCTGATCGTGCCGATGCTGTTGCTGTCCGGCGGCGTCGAGCATCCCGGCGGCACCGATGCCTTCGTCGCCGATCTGGAGGCGTTCGTCGCGTTCCCAACCACCCACATCTTTGCCGGCTGGTCGGCGTCGTTCTGGGCCCGCGCCCATACCTGGACCAGCAACAACACCTTCGAGGGCGCCGCCTATCTCGGTCTCGTCAATCTTGCGCTGCTGGTGTGGCTGTGGCGCCGGCGCAGGACGGATGGGCTTGCCCATTATCTCGTCTGGGCAATCGGCGTGTTTGCGGTCCTTGCCATGGGCGATTGCCTGCACGCCTTCGGTTTCGACACCCTGATCCCGCTGCCGGGCATCCTTCCCAACCATATGCCGTTTTTCAGTCAGGTGCGCACGCCGGGGCGCAGCATGGTGATGGTGTATCTGTTCCTTGGCATCGCCGTCGCCCATGGCCTGACGTTGCTGGCGGACCGCTGGCGGGAGCAGCGCTGGGTGAAGCCGGCGCTGGCGGCGTTGGTCATCGTGATCGTTGCCGATTTTGCTCCCTTCCATCTCGACTACACCGAGGCGCGCTGCCCGGCTGGGCTTGATCTCATCGCCCGCGATCGCGAGCCCGGCTTTGGCGTCACCAATCTGCCGTTCCACGACACAGGCGACGTCGCCATGTTCCAGCAGACCTGCCACGGTAAGCCGGTCACGGAGGCCGCGATCTCGCGCAGCTTCCGCCCGCCGCTGACCGAGCGGCTCGAGCACAAGACCCTAGCCGAGCAACGCGCGCTGCTGCTGCAGGCGCATGTGAAATTTCTGGTGATCGACGAACGCATCGCCTGGGACCTCGACCCCAATCCGCCGAAATACGCGATGCGGCGCTGGGCAGTTCGGACCTTCCCGTCGCTCGCCAAGGTCAAATGGATCGCGCCGCCGCGCGCCCTCCCGTCGACCCCGAAATCGGCCTACGAACAGGCGTTTCCGGCTGTCTACCACACCGCCGATCTGACGATTTTGCGCGTTCAATAGGCATTCGCTCCGTTCACCACGATTCGCTACACCGCGCCACGTCGGCGGCTGTTACATCCACCTGTTACCGTTCGGGTGGGGCTTGGGGGGTGACGGAAATGCGGGGGTTGTGGGCGCTGGCCTTGGGTGCGCTGCTGTGCGCGAGCGCAGGCGCCGAGCCCGATTCCTATTTGCCTGATCCGGTGCAGGGAGCTTGGCTCGGCAAGGCCGACATTCTCTACATCGGCGATTCCGAAAGCCTCGGCTATTTCGGCGACGAGATTTATCGCTGGATGGCGGCGCGCAAAGACCCGCACACGGGCCAGTCACTGAAAGTGTGGAGCTACTGGACCTGCGGCTCCGATGTGTTCGGCTGGCTGGTCCATGCCCACACCGTTTGCGGCATCCGCACCTGCAACACGTCCGGTCATTGCGCCCGTGATGCCCGCCCCGGCGGCGGCCCGGCGACGGTGTCCTACGGCCCGATCAGAACCTATCTCGAGGCAATGAAACCACGGGTGACGGTGATTTCGCTGGGCACCAATTTCCTGACCGCGCGCGAGTTTTCCGCTGCAAAAGCGATCTATTTCGAGCGCGCCGCCACCATGGTCGCCCAAGTCAGGAGCGCCGGCAGCCGTTGCGTCTGGATCGGCCCGCCGCAACCCGCACTCAAGACCCGCAGCGAGGCGGACTATGGCGGCTTTGTCGCCGGCCTCAAGAAAGCCGTCGAATCCGGCGGCTGCGCCTTCATCGATTCCGCCGCGCTCAGCGATCGGCGCTATGTCATCGCCCGCGATCCGGAAGGGACGCATTACCAGGGCGACGGTGAAAAGAAGTGGGCGGCAGCGGTATGGACCCTGCTGGCGCCGGCGCTCGACAAACTGCTGTAACTGAGATTGGCGGCGTTGGTTCGGAAAAGGCCGTTAGAAGGCTGCTTGCGGGACCGTGAACGCGAAAATGGCGCCGGGATCGCCGGCCTCGTGCCACAGCTTGCCGCCGTGGTTTTCGACGATCTTGCGGCATAGTGACAGGCCGACGCCCATGCCGCCGTCCTTGGTGGTGTGGAAGGGCTGGAACAAATGCGCCGCGATGTCGGGGGCAAGGCCCGGTCCGGTATCGGCGACGCTGAGGCGCACCATGTCGCCGTCGCAGCTGGCGCTGATAGTGACGCGGCGTTTGTCGCTGCCGGCCATCGCTTCCACGGCGTTGCGCAGCAGGTTGAGCAGCACCTGCTGGATCTGCACCTTGTCGATGTCGACTTTGGGCAGACCGGTATCGGCCTTGAGGTAGAGCGCGGCGCTATCGTAGCGCGCCGTCATGCGGGCCAGTTCCAACACTTCGCGGCAGACGGTTTCGATGTCTTCCGGCGCCCGCTCATTGCGGCCCGGGCCAACGAAGCCGCGGATACGCTGGATGATGTCCTTGGTGCGAACGAATTGGCCTTCCGCCTTGGTGATGGCCGACAGCGCCTGGGCCGGATCGCGATCGAGCAGCCGTTCGGCGGCATGTAGATAGTTGGAGGCGGCGGCCAGCGGCTGGTTCAGTTCATGCGCCAGCGCCGATGCCATGGCCCCGAGATCGTTGAGCCGGGCGACCCTGAGCAGTTCCGAGCGCAAGCTTTCCAGGCGTTCTTTGGCGAGATGGCGTTCGGTGACGTCGCGCACCACGCCGGTGACGCGGACCGGGGTGCCATCGCCATCGCAGACGAGACGGCCGCGCAATTCCAGGCGGCGGTCGCCGCGGCGGAAGTCCTCGTCGCGGCCAAGGCCGGTTTCAAACTGGCGCAGCGCGGCGTCGCGGTCGTCGGGGTGGACCGCCGCAATCAGGTCGTCACGCGTGCAGGGCGTGTCGGGATCACAGCCGAACATGGCCTTGGTCGCCGCGGTGGCAATCAGCTCGCCGGTGGCGAGATTCAGTTCCCAGGCGCCGAGCCCGCCGGCCTCGAGCGCCAGCGACAGGCGGTGCTCGCTGTCGATCAATGATTGGCGCAACTGGCAGGCCGCGATGGCCGCCGAGGTCGAACGGGCCAAGCCTTCGATCAGCGCCAATTCCTCGTCGGAGAAGTTACGGGTTTCGGCCCAATAGGTGCCGATGGCGGCGATCGGCCTGTCGGTGCACACCGGCACCATCACCAGACTCTTCACGAAGGTTGGGCGATAAGCGTCGTGGGGAATGCGCGGATCGAGATAGATGTCGGGAATGACGGCCGGCTGGTCGTTCAACATGCACCAGCCCGAGATGCAGGCGGTGAGCGGAAAACGCTTGCCCTTCCACAACGGGCCGATGGCCAGTTCTTCGACATAATGGCAGCACTCGCCGTCGCGCAGCACGAAACAGACGCCATCGGCGCCGGAAATGGCGCGGGCGGTGTCGCGGACAATGGCGATGATGGCGGCGAGGTCACTGGCGCCGGCAAGCTGTTCGACGGCTTGTACCAAAGCCTGCCATCCGTGCTCCGGCACACTCGGATTTTGCAGCATTGCCAATGCCATGGGCCCCAGATCCCTGATCGGCGGGGGGACACAAAATCGCGCCCCGCCCCCTGTCTGGCTAGAATACGTAAATTGGAACTATTTAACAATTACCCGGTGGTAGGGATGCTCGGAACGGCCCTGCTAACAAGATTCCTTGGCACCCGGCCACGCCAGCGCCCGTCAATCCTGCCACAATAGGTCCATGGCCTACGCTCCCAACCTGCTTGAAGAGATCCTGCGCCGGACGGACGTCGTCCAGCTGGTCGGCCGGCGGGTGAAGCTTACCCGCAAGGGGCAGGCGTTCTGGGGCTGCTGCCCCTTCCATGGCGAAAAAACCGCGTCGTTCAAGGTCGAAAACGCCCGCCGCACCTACAAATGCTTTGGTTGCGGCAAGGGTGGGGACGCCTTCAAATGGCTGATGGAAACTGAGGGTCTTTCGTTTCCCGAGGCGGTGGAAAAGCTCGCCGGCGAGGCCGGGGTGGAGCTGCCCAAGTGGAGCCCGGAAGACGAGGCGCGGGCCGAGAAAAAGAAATCGCTCTACGACGTCATCGAGGCTGCCGCGAAATTCTTCCAGGAGCAGCTCGCCAGTGCCGGCGGCAAGGCGGCCCGCGACTATCTCAAGGGCCGGGCGCTGGACGAGGCCACCGCCGCGAAATTCCGCATCGGCTATGCCCCGGCGGCGGGTTCGGCCCTGATCGGCCATCTCACCGCACTCAATGTCACCATGGATGACATGATCGCGGCCGGGCTGGCGCGTCCGGCCGACGAACACCATGGCGTGCGCGACTTCTTTTTCAACCGATTGATGTTCCCGATCTCGGATGCACGCGGGCGGGTGATCGCGTTCGGCGGCCGCGGCCTCGCCGCCGATGCCAAGCCGAAATACATCAACACCGGCGAGACCGAGTTGTTCTCCAAAGGGCACCAGCTCTACAACTTCCATCTGGCGCGTCCGGCAGCGATCAAGGCGGGCACGATCATCGTGTCGGAAGGCTATATGGACGTGATCGCGCTGGCCAAGGCGGGCTTCGAGGCGGCGGTCGCCCCGCTCGGCACGGCGTTGACCGAGGACCAGCTGCACCTGTTGTGGAAAGTGGCGCCCGAACCGATCTGCGCCTTTGATGGCGATGCGGCGGGGCGCAAGGCGGCGCTGCGGGCGGCGCACCTGTCACTGCCGCATTTGAAGCCCGGCCATTCGCTGCGCTTCGCCTTCATCCCGGGCGATGACGATCCCGACAGCCTGATCCGCACCATGGGGCCGGGCGCGATGCAGAAGGTGCTCGATGCCGCCGAGCCGCTCGCTGATGTGTTGTGGAAGAGTGAGACCACCGGCAAGGACCTCTCCACCCCGGAGCGGCGGGCGGGATTGGAGCGCACCCTCGCCGATCTCGTCGGGCAGATCACCGATGGCAAGATCGCCGAATACTACCGTCGCGATTTTGATGCCCGCGTCTTCGATGCCTTCAAACGGCGGCCCAAACGCGAGGACCGTCCGTGGACGCCGCGTGGCGGACGCGAAGGCCGGCGGGGCGAATTCGGGCGCAACGAGAGGTTTCAGCGTCCGGTTGAAGGCGTGTCGGAGGCGGTCAAGGCGAGCCTGATCGCACGCCAGGGCGGGGCCCTTAAGGTCAAGGAAACCGAGGTTTTGAGCCTTATTCTGGGCGAACCGGAACTTGCCGCCAGGCATGCCGAAGCGCTTGCCTCGTTACCGTTTTCGGACCTCTCGCTTGACAGGCTTAGGGCGGAACTTCTAAACGTCGCCGCCTCCGGCTCCAGGCTTGAAAAACAGGGACTGGAGAACCATCTCAACCGTCGTGGCATGGCAGACATCGTAGCGCGTTTGAAAGCGCCACGAGAGGGGGGTGAGGGGACCGTTTCAGGCGAGGATACCGATGCCCGCTTCCTCAGCGCCGCTCGTCAGCTGAAAGACATGGCAGAACTCGGTCCGGAGCAAAAGGCGGCATGGGAACGTTTCAAGCGGGAGCCGACCGAGGAGCACGAACGTGAGGCACTTCGCTTTCGACAAGACCGTTCCGGCGAATAGGGCAAGCACGTAGAATCCAACTGTTATACATTGTGATTCTACCGGCGCGCGCGCGGCGGACCAAGAAAGAGGGAAACCGAACATGGCAGCGAAGAAGAAGGCGAAGAAGGTAAAGGCGAAGAAGGTCGCCAAGAAAGTGGCCCCCAAGAAGGCCGCGAAAAAGGTTGCGAAGAAAGTCGCGAAGAAGCCCGCGAAAAAGGTCGCAAAAAAGGTCGCAAAGAAAGGCGCCGCGAAGGTCGCCGTGAAAAAGGCCAAAAAGGCCGCGAAGAAGACCGCTCCGGCGAAGAAGCCCGCCAAGCGGAAGGCCAAAAAGGCCGCCCCCGCTCCGGCTCCCGTGGCTCCCGAAGTGGTCGCTCCGGCTCCGGAAGGCACTCCCGAGGCCGTGTGAACGGGTCACGGGCAAACAACTAGAAATTCCCGCTCGCGCGCGCGGCGGCTCAGTGTAACGGACGTAAAGTGGTAACAAAGTCGAAGAAACCGGCGAAATCCGCGAAGCCGGCCGTCAAGGCGGTCAAGCGTACCCCCGCCAAGGCAGCCAGCGCCAAACCGGCGCCTGCCAAGGCGAAGAAGCCGGCTCCCAAGGCGGTTCACAAGCCGGCTAAGGCCGCCGCCGCGGTCAAAAGCCCGGTCAAGGCCAAACCGGCTCCGGCCCATAAGCCGGCCGTCAAGGAAGCCAAGCTTCCTGACGTCAAGCTCGACTCCAAGCCGGAGACGAAGCTCGAGACCAAGGCTGCGGAAACCCGCACGCCGGAGGCGAAGGCTGC
>NZ_JBWZET010000044.1:0-9211 GCF_056722145.1 Rhizomicrobium sp.
GTACCAGAAAGGCGTGAAACCAGTGTTTGGTGGTGTAGGCGGCGATCAGCGAAAAGAAGAAGTATACCCCCAGGAAAATCGCATTGGCCGACGTCGTCATGTGACCGACCAGCACGAAATCCTTGAGGAAGGTCGCTAGCACCGTCGCCGCCAGCATGCCGAAGAACCAGCGGCTGTTGCCGTAATAGGCGGCGCGCATGTCGAACGGACCTTGTTCCGGCACATCGGGCAGCACCACGCCGGCGGCGAGGTACATCAAGGTGATCTGCAACACCACCGCGCCGTACATCGCAAAATTCCAATGGGCGAGATCGCGCATGGCGAACATGCCCCACCAGGCCTGCGCCACGATCAGGATCATCAGCGCGCCCCAGGCCATCGCCGGCCAGTAAAATTTGACGCGATGACGGGCGTGGATCAGGTCGCGGAAATCCTGCAGCACCTCGGTGAGGGCGAGGCCGATAACGACGGAAAACAGCACCGAAAGAAAATCGAACGTGCTCATCGGCCCCCCGACAAACGTTATCCGATCTGGCCCCGATGTCTCAGGGCGTGGTCGGCCAGCGTGATCGCCATCATCGCTTCGCCGATCGGCACCGCGCGGATGCCGACGCAAGGATCGTGACGGCCTTTGGTGAAGACTTCAGTTTCGGCGCCGCTGACATCGATCGTCTGCTTCGGCGTCAAAATGGAGGAGGTCGGCTTGACAGCAAAGCGCGCCACCACCGGCTGGCCGGTGGAAATGCCGCCCAAAATGCCGCCGGCATGGTTGGAGAGGAATACGGGTCCCGCCCGCATCTCATCGGCATTGTCTTCGCCGGTCAGCGCCGCGGCGGCGAAACCTTCACCGATCTCGACGCCTTTGACAGCGTTGATGCTCATCAAGGCAGAAGCGAGGTCGGCATCGAGCTTGCCATAGATTGGCGCACCCAATCCGGCGGGAATGCCTTCGGCCACCACTTCGACGATGGCGCCGACCGATGAGCCTGCCTTGCGCACGCCTTCGAGATAGCTGGTCCAGGCGTCCACCACTCCGGCATCCGGGCAGAAGAAGGGATTTCGCGCCGTCTCGGCCCAATCGAAGCGGGCGCGATCGATTTTCTCGGTGCCAACCTGGACGAGGGCGGCGCGGATTTTCACCGCACCATAAAGATGGGCGAGGACTTTGCGCGCCACGGCACCGGCAGCGACACGGGCGGCGGTCTCACGGGCGCTGGCGCGGCCAGAGCCTTTGTAGTCGCGCACGCCGTATTTGGCGAAGTAGGTGTAGTCGGCGTGACCGGGCCGGAACTTGTCGCGGATATCGGCGTAGTCCTTGGAGCGCTGATCGACATTCTCGATCAGCAGTGCGATCGGCGTGCCGGTGGTGAGCGGCGCGGCCATCCGCTCGTCCTGGAAGACCCCTGAGAGAATCTTCACCGCGTCCGGCTCCTGGCGCTGGGTGACGAATTTGGATTGTCCGGGACGGCGGCGGTCAAGATCGGTTTGGATCTCGGCTTCGGTCAGGACAATGCCGGGCGGACAGCCGTCCACCACACAGCCCAGCGCCGGTCCGTGGCTTTCGCCGAACGTCGTGACCCGGAACAGATGGCCGAAGGTGTTGAACGACATGGCCACTCCTTGACGATCACTCTCCGGGCTTGGCGACGGTGATGTCGGGTGCGTCCGGATTCTTCATGCCGACGACGTGATAGCCGGCATCGACGTGGATGTTTTCGCCGGTGATCGCCTTGCCGAGGTCGGAGCACAGGAACATCGCGGTGTCGCCGACTTCCTTGGTCGTCACCGTGCGGCGCAAGGGGGTGTTGTTCTCGTTCCACTTCAGGATGTAGCGGAAATCGCCCACGCCCGAAGCCGCCAGCGTCTTGATCGGACCGGCCGAAATCGAATTGACGCGGATCGCCTTCTTGCCGAGGTCTTCGGCCATGTAGCGCACGCTCGCTTCCAGCGCCGCCTTGGCCACGCCCATGACGTTGTAGTGCGGCATCACCTTTTCGGCGCCGTAATAGCTGAGCGTGACGAGGCTGCCGCCGTTCGTCATCATCTTCTCGGCGCGCTGGGCGACCGCGGTGAAGGAGAAGCACGAGATGTTCATCGTCAGGGCGAAATTGTCGGCGGTGGTGTCGACGTAGCGGCCCTTGAGCTGGTCCTTGTCGGAAAACGCGATGGCGTGGACGACAAAATCGAGATTGTCCCACACCTCGGCGAGTTCGGCGAAGGCGGCGTCGAGCGACTCCGGCTTGGTCACGTCGCAATCGATCAGCGCCGCCGGGCTCAGCGGCTCGACCAGCGGCACGACGCGTTTCTTGAAAACGTCGCCCTGGTAGGTGAAGGCCAGCTCTGCGCCTGCCTCATGCAGCGATTGGGCGATGCCCCAAGCAATCGAATGCTGGTTGGCGACACCCATGATCAGGCCGCGCTTGCCCTTCATCAGGCCGTCAACAGACATTTTATCCTCCACATGAATCCGACTCTAAGCTCTTGATCCCACTTGCCCCGAAACGGCGGCGGAAAGCAAGATGGCGATCGTTAACCCGACCGCGCCGCGTTGCCCCCTCAGGGCATCCGAAAAAGATAAATTAAATCAATGGCTAAGGGTAACTTAAGGTTTGCCGGGGCAGGATCGCGGCGGACTTGCGGGGACGTATCGTGGTTAGCGTGACGGCAACTGACGCGGGCGCGGCGGCAAAGCATCAGTATTTGCGCGAGCTTGGCCTGCCCATCATGTTCGGCGCGGTTGTGCTGCTGGTGTCGGCAACGCTGTTGCTCGGCGCCAACATATCGGCCCTGCGCGGCAACCTCACCTGGATCGACCACGCACAGCAGGTGCTGAACCATCTCTCGAAGCTCGAAGCTGCCGTCCTCAGCGAGGAGATGACGGTGCGCGGCTACGCCCTGACCGGCGACACGCGCTTTCTCACCTATCACGAGGGCGAACGGATGCGCGCCAGTCGCGCGCTCGCCGCTCTCGACCGCCTCGCCGGGGCCGAGGGCTATCGCGCGGCCGAGTTCCAAGCCATCGACCAGAATGTGCGGCACCACACCGAGCTGTTCAACCAGCTGGCGGTGGATCGCCCGGACCATGTCGCGGTCGTCGGCCACGCCATCCTCGATCCGGCGGTGCGCGAGAACATGCGCCTGACCCGGCTGGCCCTTGAAAACCTGCGCGAGGCGGAATTGAAAGACCTCGGCATCCGCCAGCGCGAGATCACCAATCAGCTCGGCCGCGCCTTCTTCCTGGCAGTCGGCATCATCCTGACGGCGTTCCTGCTCGGCGGGGTCGGGGTCTGGGCCGCCCAGTTGGGGCCGCAGAAGCGCTGAGGCTAATCAAACCTTAATCGAACCGGGGCCACAGTGGCGGCTGCAATCTGCGTTCACGGATTGCGCGGATGTCGGTCGGGGATGCGCCTATGGCTGCCGGCAAGCGGATACGGTTCTGGGATTTTCTCGAACGGGGACTGCTGCGCGAGCTCGGCGTGCCGGCGCTGGCGGCCTCACTGGTGCTGTTCGTCTCGGCGATGACGCTGCTCGGCGCCAATGTCTCGGCGCTGCGCTCCGCTTATGCCCAGGTGCAGACGACCAATCAGGCGCTGCTCGAAATGGCGATGATGAATTCGGATATCCTGCGCATCGAAATGACGGTGCGCGGATATGCACTCAGCGGCGATCCGGATTATCTCGTCTGGCAAAAGATGTCCGAGGACACCATCGACACCCGCATCGCCACCTTCGACAAGCTGGTGCGCGACGATCCCGATGAGTTGCGCGATGTGACGAAGCTGAAGACGCTGCTCGCTTCCCATCGCGCCTATTTCCGTGCCATGGCGCAAATGGTGCCGACCAACCGCGACCGCGTCGTCGCCGAGATGGTCGACTACTCCAAGAAGGTGAAGCGTCGCCCGATCGAGGCGCTGCTCAGCGACATGCGCGACGACGAGACCCGCCGCCTCGCTACCCAGCAGCACGAAGCCGAAACGCGCGTCGTCGCCGCCTATCGCTATGCCATCGGCCTGTCTTCGATCGCGCTGCTGCTCGGTGCCATCGGCTTTGCCCTGATCCTGTCCGACCGCCGGGCCGGGCGGCGGCACTGAAGCGGAACTGCGTCCTCGAATCGTCGTTGCGCCGCCAGTGTTCGGCGAAGGCTTTCAGGTCGCCGGTGCGATCCTGGCCGGCTGACTTTCGAATTGAGCCGCAACGACGTTTGATTGACGCGATAAATCAAATAATATCAATGTGTTACAGGTGTTGGAATTTACAACAGGTACAGTTGGAATGTAAGATGTCCGCTGAATACCGCTACTTCCTCGGATCGTAATCGTTCCGCCAGTGTTCGGCGAAGGCTTTGAGGTCGGGGTCGGTGCCGTCGGGCAGGGTGACGATCAGGCGGACGTAGAGATCGCCGGTGCGTTCCTGGCCGGCACCGGGAATGCCTTTGGCCTTGAGCCGCAGCACCTTGCCCGAGTTCGAGCCGGGCGGAATCGACAGGGTGACCGTGCCCGAGAGGGTGCGTACCGGCACCTTGCCGCCGAGCACCGCCTCTTTCAGCGTCACTGGCAGGTCGATCTTGAGGTCGCGGCCGTCGCGGGTGAAATAGGGGTGGGGCGCGACCGTGACATGGATCAAGACATCGCCCGGCGGACCGCCATTGCGACCGGCGCCGCCCCGGCCCCTGAGCCGGATGAGCTGGCCGTCTTTCAGGCCGGTCGGGATGTGGACGTCGATCTGCTCGCCGTTCGGCAGCACCACCCGGCGGGTGCCGCCGTTGGCCGCCTCTTCGAAACTGACCGTGGTCTGGACCTCGAAATCCTGGCCATGCTGCGGCTGGGCGCGGCGACCGCGTCCGCCTCCGGCGCCGAACAGGTCGGCGAACAGGTCTTCGGGCCGGAAGCCCTCGCCACCGCCGCCCGGCTTGTCGCCGCGGCCGGCCCAGGTGAAGTGGAAATCGCCGGGACCGCCGCCGGGGCCGCCTTGGCCCCCGCCCTGGCCGAAAGGAAAGCCCTGCTCGAAGCCGCCGTGCTGGCGCGGATCGAAGCCTTTCGGATTGCCTTGCGCGTCGATCTGGCCGCCGTCGAACTTGGCGCGCTTTTCCTTGTCGCCGACGATATCGTAGGCGGCGCTGACCTCCTGAAAGCGCTTCT
This sequence comes from Rhizomicrobium sp., assembly GCF_056722145.1. Taxonomy (NCBI): domain Bacteria; kingdom Pseudomonadati; phylum Pseudomonadota; class Alphaproteobacteria; order Micropepsales; family Micropepsaceae; genus Rhizomicrobium; species Rhizomicrobium sp. The sequence continues at coordinate 5,139 of NZ_JBWZET010000044.1, forward strand.
TGTCGCCGCTTTTGGTATCGGGATGATACTTCTTGGCGAGCGTCCGAAACGCTTTCTTGATTTCGGCTTCGCTGGCGGTCTTGGACACGCCGAGCACGTCATAAGGGTCGCGCATTCTATCTCCGGAAGTCCCCGAGTCGGGAGGACTGCCTATTATATAGGGATCGGTTTCAAGTCCTGTTAATGGCCGGGGGTGGTCGGCGGCAAGGGGCTGGCAGTGGGCGGTGCCGCAGCGTCGAGTTCCTTCAGCCGCTGGATCGCTTCGGGCAGGCCGGCGGCGGCGGCAATTTCGTAAAGCTGATGCGCTTGCTTGAGGTCCTGCGGCACTGCCTTGCCCTGATCGAGGATTTTGGCCAGTTCCAGGGCGGCGATCGGGTGGCCCTCGTGCGCGGCGCGCGCCAGCCACGGGACGGCGCCGGCCGGATCGGGCGGGCAGCCTTCGCCGTTGAGGATCATCTCGCCGGCATCGGCCTCAGCGGTGACCAGCCCGACATCGGCCGCCTGCAGCATCTTGCGCAGCGCCGCTTTGGGGTCCTTGTCGACTCCCTGGCCCTTGCGCAGCATCAGCGCGACGTTGCGCAGTGCGGCGAGGTCGTATTCGTCGATCCTGCCCCAGGTCTTGTAGGCGGTCTTGAAGTCGCCGGCGTCGTAGGCCTTGAGCCCGGCATCGAAGGTGGACTGGATTTCGTCGTGACTGGGGCTGGCACAGCCCCCGATCAGGACCGCAAACACCACCACGAGGAAAAATGACGCCCGCATGCCGCCAAAGTAGTGCGCCGGCGCCCTGGAGTGAAGCAGTTTTCCGTCAGATTCCGTGATGTCCGGCGCTTTGCGTCGGCAAAATGAAGGTGCTACGAGGTCGCCATGAGCGAAATCGGTGGACCTTTGGATGACGGCGGGATTGCGCCAGTACGCGATCCCTTTGAAATGTTTACGGCCTGGATGAAGGACGCGGAAAAGACCGAGCCCAACGAGGCCAATGCCATGGCGGTGGCGACGGCGGACGCCGACGGCCATCCCAACCTGCGCATGGTGCTGTTGAAGGCCGTCGATCCGCGCGGTTTCGTCTTCTACACCAATTTCGAAAGTGCCAAGGGCCGCGAGCTCGGCGTCAATCCGCACGCGGCGCTGAACTTCCATTGGAAGACGGTGCGCAAGCAGGTGCGGGTGCGCGGACCGGTCAGCGTCGTCTCGAACGAAGAGGCCGACGCGTATTTTTCCAGCCGCGCCAAGGACAGCCAGATCGGCGCCTGGGCCTCGGCGCAGAGCCGGCCGATGGAAGGGCGCTGGGTGTTCGAAAAGGAAATCGCCAAGTACGCGCTGAAGTACGGTCTCACCAAAGTGCCGCGTCCGCCGCACTGGTCGGGCTATCGCGTGGCGCCGCTGGAGATCGAGTTCTGGCGCGACCGTCCGTTCCGCCTGCACGACCGGCTGGTCTATCGCCGCGACACCATCGAGGCGCCGTGGCAAACCGTGCGGCTTTTCCCTTAAACAAGGGCCGGCAGCGGCACGCGCGGCGGTCCGTACGAACACTTATGCGGACAACTACCTAGCTTCGCGAAATCGGCGCTTTTTCAATATCTTGCGTGTACGGACGATCGCGAGCGGCCCGGCGCACCGCTCCGGGTATACGCTTGATCAATGTTGTAAGCGCCAACTGATCCCCGAAACGGAAGGCGGGGACCGGCGATGTCCGACTATTGCGGCAACTATTCGGTGCGGGCGAAAGTCGCTCTCGTGATGGCTGTTGTGCTTATCGCCGCCGCCGCGCTCGGACTGTTTGCGGTGCGCGAGCTGTCGTCGGTCAATTCCAATGCCGCCGACATCCGCAACAACTGGCTGCCCTCGACGCGCATCCTCGGCGAACTGAACTATTCGGTCACGCGGCTGCGCTCGGCGCAGGCCACCACGCTGATGTTCGATCCCGGCCCCAAGCAGGACAAGCAGATCGGCCGCGTCGCCATGTATTACGCCAACATCGACAAGGTGATGGCGCACTACCTGCCGCTGGTGAGCAGCGACGAGGAAAAAGCCGTCGCGACGCGCATTCAAGAGGCGTTCGCCACCTATCGGCCGCAGTACGAGCACGCCATCGCGCTGGCGCGCAGCGGGCAACGTCAGCAGGCGGCGGACTATTTCATCGGTCCGATGCGCGACCAGTTCGAAATTCTCAACACGGCGGTGAACGACGACATCGCGCTCAACACCAAAGGCGGCGTCGCGGCGGCCGACCTCAGCCAGGCGACCTTCGACACCGCGCAGATCTGGATCTACGTCGCCATCGGATTGACGCTGGTGATGTGCGCGATTGCGACCTGGCTGTTGACCCGCTGCGTCTCCCGCCCGCTGGTGGAAATCACCGGCGCCATGGGCGAACTCGCCGCCGGCCATCTTACGACCGAAGTGCCGCACGCCGAGCGCCGCGATGAAATCGGCCAGCTCGCCGGCGCGATGACCGCATTCAAGAACCAGCTCGCCGCCGCCGAGCGCGCCAAGGCCGAGCAGACAGAACTGATCGTGTCGAGCGTCGGCGCCGGGCTCGAACGGCTGTCGAAGGGCGACCTCACCCATCGCATCAGCGCCGACCTCACCGGCCCGTTCCTCAAGCTCAAGAGCGATTTCAACGCCACCATCACCACGCTCAGCGACATGGTGCAGAAGATCTTCGCCTCGTCGGGCCAGATCGCCACCGGTGCCGGTGAAATCTCCAACGCCGCCGACGATCTGTCGCGCCGCACCGAGCAGCAGGCCGCCAGCCTCGAGGAAACCGCGGCGGCGCTGGAAGAAATCGCGGCGACGATGAAGAAGACCGCCTCCAACACCCGCGAAGTCGACAGCGCCATCACCACCGCCACGGCGGCGGCAAAGCAGGGCGGCCAGGTGGTGGAAAGCGCCACCAGGGCGATGGATGCCATCGCCCAGTCCTCGCGCGAGATCACCGACATCATCGGCGTGATCGACGAGATCGCGTTCCAGACCAATTTGCTGGCGCTCAATGCCGGCGTCGAAGCGGCGCGCGCGGGCGAGGCCGGCAAGGGCTTTGCCGTCGTTGCGTCCGAAGTGCGGGCGCTGGCGGGGCGTTCCGGCGAGGCCGCCAAGAAGATCAAGACCCTGATCAACACCTCGGGCGAGCATGTTGCCGGCGGCGTCAAGCTGGTGGGCGAATCCGGCAGCGCGCTGAAGCGCATCGTCGATCAGGTGCAGCATATTTCCAGTCTCGTCAGCGAAATGGCGGGCGCCGCAGAACAGCAGTCGAGCGGCATCCAGCAGGTCAACGCTGCGGTCGGGCAGATGGATCAGGTGACGCAGCAGAACGCCGCCATGGTCGAACAGTCCACTGCGGCCTCGCGCAATCTCGCGAACGAGACCGACCTCCTGAAGGAATTGGTTTCCTTCTTCCAGGTCGAAACCAGATCGGCGGCGGCGGTCCTCCAGGGCTCCGCACAGTCCCGGACCACAGCGCAAAGCACCCAGCTGCACCCCCCCGCAGCCCCGCGCCGGACCGCCGCCGCCGTCCCCGCTCGCCAGGCCGCGACCGCCGAAGAGTGGTCGGAATTCTGAACGGCGCCGCCAGCGCCCAGCACCGCCATCGACACCGAATTTAAAGCGCAACGCGTAGATACAGAGAGTGGGATGGAGACGGCATCAGAGACATTGAGCGTGGCGCTTGGTGCGTCGTGTCTGCGCGCAAGAGTTGAAACGCGGTCGCCAATGCGGAAGCGCCCTACGCGCGCACGGAATTCTAACCCATTTCGGGGAGTGATGACGATCGTAAGTGGCGCAACGTAATAAATTTATAACAGTTCTGGCTTGATGCTGGCGAACGCCAACGAGGACCTGCCCAATCATGACACGGCTCAACGATTTTTCGGTGTCGTCCAAGGTCATCGGCGCCTTTGCCTTTGTGCTGGTGGCGACGCTGGCGCTTGGATTGTTCGCCAACCTGCGGCTGCAGGAAGTCGACACCCGCGCCCAGGAGCTTGGCCATCGCTGGCTTCCCGACACCCAGCAGCTGGCGCAGCTTCAGTATAGCGCGACCCGCTTCCGCTCCTGGCAGGGTGCCGTGCTGATGT
>NZ_JBWZET010000045.1:0-5648 GCF_056722145.1 Rhizomicrobium sp.
GCGGATAGATGTAGGTGTTGCGGACCATGAACTCCTTGAGGATGTCGTTCTGGATGGTGCCGTCGAGCTTTTCGGTGGGGACGCCCTGTTCCTCGCCGGCGACGATGAAGAACGCCATGATCGGGATGACCGCGCCGTTCATCGTCATCGACACCGACATCTGATCGAGCGGGATGCCGTCGAACAGGATCTTCATGTCTTCGACCGAGTCGATCGCCACGCCGGCTTTGCCGACGTCGCCGGTGACGCGAGGGTGATCGCTGTCATAGCCGCGATGGGTGGCGAGGTCGAAGGCGACCGAGAGGCCCTTCTGGCCGGCGGCGAGGTTGCGGCGATAGAACGCGTTCGATTCCTCGGCGGTGGAGAAGCCCGCGTACTGGCGGATCGTCCACGGGCGACCCGCATACATGCTGGCGCGGACGCCGCGGGTGAACGGGGCGAAGCCGGGGAGGCCCGGGTCTTCGCTGACGTCCTCGGCGGTGTAGAGCGGCTTGACGGCGATGCCCTCGGGGGTCTGCCAGGTCAGGTTCTTGCCCTTGACTTCCTTGGCGGCAGCGGCCTGCCAGTCTTCGATCTTCGCCATGATAGTCCTCACTTGCCCTGGAAATTGGGGCTGCGTTTTTCGAGAAATGCGGAAACGGCTTCGGCGCAATCGGCACTGCCGCCGGCCACGCGCTGGCCTTCGGCTTCGAGTGCGAGGGCAGCGGCGTAATCGCCGTCGAGCGCGGTGGCGATGTTGCGGCGGATCAGTCCGTAGGAAACGGTGGGGCCTTTCGCCAGCTTTGCCGCCAGTGCCTGGGCTTCGGCGAGCAGCGCGTCGTCGGCCACCACCTTGTAGATCATGCCCCAGTCGAGCGCCTGCGCCGCGCCGACCTTCTCGGCCAGCATCATCATCTGCATCGCGCGCGGGGTGCCGATCAGGCGGGGAAGCAGCCAGGTGCCACCGGCATCGGGGACGAGGCCGACGTTGGGGAAGGCCATGAAGAAGAACGCGCTCTCGCCGGCGATGACGAGATCGGCCGAGAGCGCGAGCGGGGCCCCTGCCCCGGCGGCGGCGCCGTTGACCGCGGCGATGACCGGAATGTCGAGCGCGCGCAGCTTGAGCAGCATGGGATTGACGTTTTCGGAGAGGCCGCGCTTGATCTCGTCGCCCATGGTCTGCCCGGCGGGGACGGACATGCCCATGTCGCCGCCCGAGCAGAAGCTCTTGCCGGCGGCGGCGATGACGAGGGCGCGGGCGTCACCCAGGTGGTCGAGCGCGTGGCTGATCTCGTCGGCCATCGCCCAGGCCAGCGCGTTGCGCGTGGCAGGATGGTTGAGCGTCAGCGTGGCGACGCCGCCGGCTATTTCGAGGGTGATGCGTTCGTAGGCCATGCGCCCTCTCAGTGCGGATGCTTCGGGGTTTCCATGATCTCGGTCAGTTGTCCGCCCATGTCCTTGGGGTGGACAAAGAAGATCATCGTGCCGTGGGCGCCGATGCGCGGTTCGCCGAGGACGCGCTTGCCCTGGCCTTCGAACCAGGCCTTGGCGGCGTGGATATCGGGCACTTCGAAGCAGACGTGGTGCTGGCCGCCGAGCGGGTTCTTTTCGAGCCACTTGCCGACGGCGCTGTCGGGCGAGGTGGGCTGGAGCAGCTCGACCTGGGTGCCCGCCGTGCCGTTTTCACCGGGCGTGTTGACGAAGCAGACGCGGACCTGCTGCGATTCGAGCACGAACGGTTCAGTGATGTCGGTGGCGCCCATCACGTCGCGGTAGAAGGCGACGCTGGCGTCGAGATCGGGCGTGGCGACACCGATGTGGTTGAGACGGCCGAGTTTCATGTCGTTATGCTCCTGTTCCCACAAGGGAGACGGCGCATCAGGCGGAGAGTCCCCTCCACCGCCTGCGGCGGTCCCCCTCCCCGTACCGGGGAGGATTAGACGTTCTCGATGACCAGGGCGATGCCCTGGCCGCCGCCGATGCACATCGTCATCATGCCGTACTTGCCGCCGATGCGCTTGAGTTCATGGATCGCCTTGACGGTCATGATGACGCCAGTGGCGCCGACCGGGTGGCCGAGGCTGACGCCAGAGCCGTTGGGGTTGACCTTCTCGGCATCGAAACCCAGCACCTTGGCGACCGCGGCGGCCTGGGCGGCGAAGGCTTCGTTCGATTCGATCACGTCGATCTGGTCGAGCGTCAGCCCGGCGCGCTTGAGCGCGATCGGCACCGCCTTGATCGGGCCTTCGCCCATGTATTCGGGCTCGACCCCGGCGTGGCCCCAGGCGACGATCTTCGCGAGCGGCTTGAGGCCGCGCTTCTGGACCTCGCTGGCGGTGGCGAGCACCACGGCGGCGGCGCCGTCGTTGATGCCGCTGGCGTTGCCGGCGGTGACGGTGCCGTCCTTCTTGAAGGCGGGCTTCATCGCGGCGAGGACTTCGACGGTGGTGTCGGCCTTCACATGCTCGTCGGTGTCGAACACGACCACGCCCTTGCGGGTCTTGATCTCTACGGGCAAGATCTGGTCCTTGAAACGGCCTTCGGCCTGGGCGCGGGCGGCGCGGGCGTGGCTGGTGGCAGCGAGCGCATCCATGTCCTCGCGGCTGATGCAGTGGCGCTCGGCCACGTTTTCGGCGGTGATCCCCATGTGATAGCCGCCGATCGGATCGGACAGGCCGATCAGGAGCGCGTCCTCCAGCACGATGTTGCCCATCTTCTGGCCCCACCGGCTGGTGTGGTCATGGAACGGGGTGTTGGTCATCGATTCGGCACCGCCCGCGAGGGTGACGCCGGCTTCGCCGAGCTTCATCATCTGCGCGGCGGAGACGATCGCCTGGATGCCTGAGCCGCACAGGCGGTTGAGGGTCATCGCCGGGACTTCGTTGGGAATGCCGGCGTTGAGCGCGCAGACGCGGCTGAGGAAGGCATCGCGCGCGCTGTTCGAGCCGACTTCGCCGAACACGACATGCTCGATGTCCGACGGGGCGACGCCCGCGCGCTTCATCGCTTCGGCGGCGACGAGTCCACCGAGATCGCTGGCCTTGAAGCTCTTCAGCGCCCCGCCGAAATCACCGACTGCCGTGCGGACGCCGCTGACGATGTAGATGTCTTCCATGATCGTTTTCCTATGCAAACGGGACGCTCAGAGCGGGATGTTGTCGTGCTTCTTCCAGGGGTTTTCGAGCGCCTTGTTGCGCAGCTTCCTGAGGCCCAGCGCGATGCGACGCCGCGTCGAGTGGGGGTGGATCACCTCGTCGATGAAGCCCTTGCTGGCGGCGACGAACGGGTTGGCGAAGCGGTCTTCGTATTCCCTGGTCTTCTCGGCCTGTTCTTCCGCGGAAAGGCCGCGGAAGATGATCTCGACCGCGCCCTTGGCGCCCATCACCGCGATTTCGGCGGTGGGCCAGGCATAGTTGAGATCGCCGCGCAGGTGCTTCGAGGCCATGACGTCGTAGGCGCCGCCGTAGGCCTTGCGGGTGATCACGGTGATCTTGGGCACGGTGGCTTCGGCATAGGCGAACAGCAGTTTGGCGCCGTGCTTGATGATGCCGTTATGCTCCTGCGCAGTGCCGGGGAGGAAGCCGGGGACATCGACGAACGTGAGGATCGGGATGTTGAACGCATCGCAGAAGCGCACGAAGCGGGCGGCCTTCTTCGACGAGTTGATGTCGAGCACGCCGGCCAGCACCATCGGCTGGTTGGCGACGACGCCGACGGTGCGCCCCTCGATGCGGCCGAAGCCGCAGAGGATGTTGCCGGCGTGGCCGGGCTGGATCTGGAAGAAATCGCCCTCGTCGAGCACTTTCCGGATCACCTCGACCATGTCGTAGGGCTGGTTGGCGTTGGCGGGGATGATCGTGTCAAGGCTGTTTTCCAGACGGTCCCACGGGTCCGAATTCGGCCGTTCGGGCACCTCGTCCTGGTTCGACGACGGCAGGAAGTCGAAGAAATCGCGGGTGGCGAGCAGGGCTTCGATGTCGTTCTCGAGCGCGAGGTCGGACACCGAGGTCTTGGTCGAGTGGGTGACTGCGCCGCCGAGTTCTTCCTGGGTGACGATCTCGTTGGTGACGGTCTTGACCACGTCGGGCCCCGTCACGAACATGAAGCTCGAATCCTTCACCATCAGGATGAAGTCGGTCATCGCGGGGCTGTACACTGCGCCGCCCGCGCAGGGGCCCATGATGAGGCTGATCTGCGGGATCACGCCCGATGCCATGACGTTGCGCTGGAAAATCTCGGCATAGCCGGCGAGCGAGGCGACGCCCTCCTGGATGCGCGCGCCGCCCGAGTCATTGATGCCGATCACGGGCGCGCCGACCTTCATCGCCATGTCCATGATCTTGCAGATCTTCATCGCGTGCCGTTCGGACACCGCGCCGCCGAAGACGGTGAAGTCCTGGCTGAAGACGAAGACGAGGCGGCCGTTGATCGTGCCCGATCCGGTGACGACGCCGTCGCCGGGAATATGCTGCTCGTCCATGCCGAAGTCGATGCAGTTATGCTCGACATACATGTCCACCTCCTCGAAGCTCCCCTCGTCGAGGAGAACGTCGAGGCGCTCGCGCGCGGTCAGGCGGCCTTTGCCGTGCTGGTTGTCGATGCGGCGCTGGCCACCGCCCATACGGGCTGCGTCACGCTTGGCTTCCAGCTTTTCGAGAATGGCGAGCTTGGACATGCGGAGTGCTTTTCCTGTTATAAGGGTCGCGTCGATGAGGCGCCTTCCCAAGATTTGCCGTCCAGCGCAAATGCGAATTTGCGGAATTGCAAAAAATCGTTTTGCAAATTAATGAATATGCATGTCTCGCGGCGTTCGCCTCTTCGTCGGCCCCAAGGTGCGGCAATTGCGCCTCGACCAACGGCTCGATCAGGCTGGCATGGCGAAATTACTTGGGATTTCTGTCAGTTACCTCTCGCAGCTCGAAAATGACGACAGGCCGTTGACCGCCAAGGTGAAGGCCGCCCTCGCCCGCGCCTTTCCGCTCGACTGGACCAGTTTCGACGAGCGGCAGGAGGAGCAATTGCTCGGCGCGTTCAACTGGGCGATGGCGAGCCCGGCGGTGGGCTCGCCGCCCGCTGATGCTGAGCGGACCGAGCGGCTTCTGCTGCACTATCCCGACTTCGCGGCGCGCTATGTCGATCTGCATCATGCCTGGCGACAGGCGCAGGACCGCATCGCGATGATGGAGGAGGCGCTGGCGAGCGACGCCGCCCCCGCCGCGCGCATGCCGTGGGAACTGGTACGCGACTGGTTTCACGAGGCGGGCAATTATATCCACGCGCTCGATTGCCGGGCGGAGGATTTGGCGGAGGAACTGGGTCTGGGCGGCCCGGATGTGGAGGCGCGGCTGATCGCGGCGCTCAAGCATCGTCATGGCTGCGACACGGCGCTGATCGATACGCCGGGGGACGGGCTGCGCGCGTTCGATCCAAATCTCAAAATCGTTCGTATCAATTCTTCTCAACCTGCTGCAACAAGATCATTTTTATTGGCGGTTCAACTCATACGCCTCGAAGCGGGCGACATGCTGGCGGAGTTGGCGGCAGGCGCGTTCATGAGCAACCCTAGTGCAAATGCCCTCCTCCACATCGGCCTCGCCAACTACGGTGCCGGCGCGCTCCTGATGCCCTATCGTCGCTTCCGCGACACCGCCCGTGCACTGCGCCACGAC
>NZ_JBWZET010000046.1:0-40554 GCF_056722145.1 Rhizomicrobium sp.
GTTGAAGGCGACGGCCTTAAAGCGACCGTCGGCGAAACGCGGTTGTATGTAGCCGCCCTCTGGAGAGGCATTGGGATTGAAGAGGTTGCGCCACCAACCCGCGTGTTCCAAGAATTGGCGTTCCCTCCTCCGATCCCCCAATCCGCGCGCCAATTGCGACAGCGCAAAATCGGCCGTTGTGAATTCCAAAGTGTCTGCAGCGCTGCCCCAGCCCGGCGCGTCCACGGGCAAATAATGCAATTTCAGCCATTGGTCGAGTCCCGGCCGCTCGCCCACACACTGGGTCGGACACCCTTTGCGGCTGAGATCGTCGTCTGTCGGCGTCGTGGCGGCCCGCAATAGCGAGGCGAACGCTCGCCTCACATCGAAATTGCGGCCACCGAAGGCGTATATCGAGGCGATCGCCGGCGCTGATGGGTCCCCGTTCATCACTCCGGTTCGCCCAGTCAGGTGCGTCCAACGATCCCACACGCCGCCGTTCTGTTCGGCCTGATTGAGCAGCGATGCGGCAATATCGGATCCGATTGTGGGGTCGAGCCACGTCACCAGCTGCAGCTGCGAACGATAGACGTCCCAACCGGAAAAATTGGAATATTGCGCCTGCTGCGGCGCCCGCACTCGATGCACCTTGCCGTCGAAGCCCAAGTACTGGCCATTCACATCGCTATAAAGGTTTTCACCCAGAAGCACATGGTAGAGCGCCGTGTAGAACACCGTTCTCTCGTCTGGCGTGCCACCGGTTATGGCGATTTGTCCGAGCTTCCCGTTCCACGTCTCGCGCGCGGCTTGATGAACAGCCTCGAACGTGAGATTCGCCCCCGCTTCAGCGGCAAGATTGGCTCGCGCATTGGTCAGGCTTACGTAGGAAATCGCGACACGCATTTCCACATCGGAGCCAGGCGCAAATGCGATCCACGCACCGGAGCCGGTTCCGCCCGACGGAAAACCACGATCACCATAGCCCGTTCCGCCTTCCGCATCGCGCTGCCCTGGACGTATATCGGCATTGTGCCAAGAGCCACCGGCAGCAAACGGCTTGTCGAATTTCGCGACAAAGTACAGCGTGTAGTAACTCTCGCGACGGTTAGCCGAAAGATAACCACAAAAATCGCCGCTGGTGACCGATCCGGACACCTCGCCACGATCGGGATCGACATGCACTGTCGCGTTGCTGGAACCGACTGCCGAATCCGAAGTCCGAATGAGCAGGTTGGCTGGCCTACGCTGCGGATAGGACAACCGTGCAAAACCGGTTCTAAGCGTGGCACTGAGCGCAACATCAACGCCGTTATCGAGTTTCACTCGATAGTACCCAGGCGAGGCCGATTCGTCGGCGTGGCTAAACATGCTGGCATACATCGTGAACGGCGCACTGGATGGGGACAATTCCACCGGAACCGTTACGGGCATAATGGGTATGTCACCGCTGGCGCCAATGCATCCAACGCCGGACATATGTGTCAGGCTGAAGCCGCGAATACCATTCGACCGCCACTCATAGCCGCTGGGCGACGCAATCGGATACGGCAATCCTGGCAACGGCGTCCCCTCCGGACTGAACGCCAGCATGCCGAAAGGAAGAGTTGCGCCGGGGTATGTGTTGCCGCCGTTTGTGCTCCCGATAAAAGGGTTGACCTGATCGACATACGCTCCATTTGCGAGCCCTGAGAACATCGCAGCTGCGATAGCAGCCATGCCGAGTCGAACCATGTTCTTCTCCCCCATTCACCGTAGCTCAGCCGCGGCAGCCATTTCATGGCGTCCCGAGGATGCCTCAGCGGGTTCGTCCGGATATGCCACCTTGAGATGGTTCATCCAGGTGATTTTTAAGATCAGGCTGGTCACCAGCACGACCGCAAATGCAATCACCGCACGATCATACTCGCGGATCACGACATATACGGGCAACGCAACTAGCGATGTCTGCCAGACAATCCCCACGGCGACATTGAACATGTCCCGCCGAAAGTCCGGATTCGGCGAGAACGCAGGATCCTCCGCCTGCACCTTCTTGAGCACCGGCCCCCAGAAACCCCATGGGCGCGTTTTTTTGTAGAACGTCATCAGCACTCTATCGTCCTCAGGACGGCTTAGCAGTGCACCTAGAACGCAACCTCCCAAAGAGACGCAAAGAATAGCGGGAAAGCACACCAGCGCCGTCGGCAACGTCATGAAGTCGCGAATGAACGCCGGAAGTTCGGGATCAGTCGCCCAACCTGCTTGGAGGCAGGAAGGCAGAACGAAGGGCAGTACGAGCGCCGACAGGATGCCTGCCACCATGCCTCCAAAATAGCCATAACCGTTGAAACGCCACCAATGCCACTTGATCAGGTTGGCAGCAGCATAGCCGCCCCACAGTGCCGCCGTGATCCAGCCCACCACATTGTTGATAGACGTGACGAACCACCCTATCGAAATTCCGATCACCACGATGGCGATCGAAGAGGCAATGCTCAGACGTACGCACGTCTTCTCGCTGGCTTGCGGATTTATGAAGCGGCGATAAATGTCGTTGACGATATAGGGCGGCGCCGAATTCACCGTAGCTGCGAAATTCGACATGAATGCCGCAAGCAGGCCCGCCACGGTAATCCCAAGAAGGCCGGAGGGCACAAAGCGCGCCAACGCGTCAGGAAGGATCTGTTCGAAATCCATCTTGGCGCCCATCGCATTGATCGCTCCGGAATAGTAGGCAAGCGCCAGAATGGTAAGCCCGCTGACCATGAAATAACGCGGGACGTTCAGCACCACGTTCACCACCGCGCTCATCTTGCTGGCATCGCGCGGATTGCGGGTCGAGAGAATGCGTTGCATGTCGTAGTTCGGTGCCGGTCCAGCGGCAGACACCAACACTCCTTTTGACAGCAACATCATGAAAAGCAGGCCGAAAAGGCTCGAGCCGTCCTCGGCGATCTTGGCATTGGCGGCGGCGATGCGGTGCGACCAATCCAGCCCGGTGTGCCAGCTGAAGAATATGCTATCCCAACCGGCCGGCACAGCAGCGCGAATTGTTTCTGGCGATACAGTCGTCATCGCAATCACGCCGATTGCAACCGAGGCGATTGATAGCAGCACGAACTGGAGCACCTCCGTGATCACCACGCTGAACATACCGCCTTTCACTACATAGATTGCAGTGATGCCCATCAAAATCAGAGCATAGAGATTGGCGTTGATCCGCGGGTCGCTGGATATGTGCCAGGGCATAAATTCGACCGCGAACTTACCAATGCCCTTGAAGCCGTAAGTAAAGTAGCTGATCACGCAGACGAGAGCGAAGATGACCACGATGACGTGTGAAAGCTGCGCGCCGAGATTGTTGCCAAAGCGAAACTTGATCCATTCTGCGCCGGTGGTTACGCCCGAGCGTCGCAGCCATCCCGACAGATAGACCATCAGGAATATCTGGTTGAAGACGGGCCACATCCACGGAATCCAGATGCTCTTCAGGCCGTAGATAAACATCCAGTAGACGAGCAGCATGGTGCCGGCGACGTCGAACATGCCGGAGGCATTGGAGACGCCGAGGACCCACCAGGGCAGTACATTGCCTCCCAAAAAGTAGGACCGCGTATCGCGCGATGCGCGATGGGACACTCGATAGCCGACGATAACCGACGTGGCGATGAATGCGCATATGACAGCGATGTCTATGGGGCTCAACCGAAAATGACTCACGAACTCCTCCCGCTCCTGCACCTGGTGCCTAATTTTCTCAACCGCTGCGCCCGGCCCCGAGGCGATCGAGCATCTCGAAACACATTCGCGAATTGTGATACGGACATTTCCATGGCCCCGTGAGGCAGACGTCGGAATCCTCTGCCGCCCCCAATGGCGTTCCGGTGGCTGAGAGCTTCGCGTGCCATTCGCCGTGTACGCGGTCCACTACTTTGTCCCTTATGAACGCCCAGCTCCGTTGCGAAGCCTGCAAGTATTCGGCGCGTCCGGAGATTTTGAATGCATTGTAGAAGCCAACGACGGCCTCGGCTTGCGCCCACCAGTGCTTGGTGTCGTCGATGAGGTTATGCTGTGCATCGGCTTCGTTGAAAACGCCGCCATCCTCATCGACGCCGTGTCGGCTCACATTTCGAGCCAGCACCAACGCGCATTCGCGCGCTTGCCGCATGGTGTCTGCGCCGCCGAGCACTTCTGCCGCCTCGACCAGCAGCCAGCTCGTTTCGATGTCGTGCCCGTAGGATACTTGCTCGCTCACCGGTCGCCACGCTTCATCGAAGAACAAGTCGAGGTGCCCTTTGCGACCGTCGAAGACATTTGACATCACGATATGCAAGAGGCTGGAAAGCCTTTCGCGAAGCCGACCGTCGGGCCACACCCGCAGCAGGTTGGTATAGGCCTCCATCACATGAAGGTTCGTATTCATGGACTTCGGACAATTGAGATCTTTTTCGCTCAACCGGACATCGGCCAACGTGGACCAGTCCGCCGCCCGTGCCTCGAAATATCCGCCACGGACCGCATCCGCCGCGTGCATTTCAATGCAGTCGAAAAGTTGGCGCGCCAGCAGCAGACTTTCCGGCGTGCCGGTAGCACGATGATATTCTGAGAGTGCGTAGACGCCGAAGGCCTGGGCGTATATCTGCTTGTGAGGGGCCAACACCCGGCCCTCAGCGTCCAGCATCCAGTACAGGCCGCCGGTTTCGCGGTCATAGAACTGGCCGGTCACGTAACGATACGCGCGATCCGCCACCGTGCGATACCGCTCGCCTAACGCGCGCGTTGCAGCAGAGAATGCCCACAGAATGCGCGTATTCAGAACCGCCGAGCGCGGCGCGTCCGGAACAGGCCGGCCATCGGCGTCGATTGCGCCGAAAAAGCCACCTCTCTCATGGTCAACCGCCTTGTTCGCCCAAAATGAGAGGATATTGGCTTGCAATTCCGCAGCTATCTGGGACCGCCACGCATCCGAGCCGCCGGAGCGCATCACAGGATTGTTATCTGGACACATGGTGCCTTCGTTGATTTGAAGTGGGGGTCGTTAAAGCGTCATTTCAACCGCGAACGGGCCCGCAGAATGGCCACGTGATCCTGGACGACTGCGATGGTGGAACGATCACGGTCGAAAACAGAATTTGCGCCTTGCGGCTCCTGCGGAGGATCGCCCACGTAAGACGTATCGGCGGGCCTCATCACCGAATCGGGATGCTCCGCACGGCCCTCGCCGCCCCAAGCCCAGAAGTTCGTTCCGGCGAAGCAACTGTCCCTTCCGCCGGCCTCAACGCTCTCGTACACCATCCTGAAGAAGCGATCGCGGTACGTGGTGGGCACATCTGGCCCGTATCCCCCGCCATCACGCGGAAATCCGAATTCCTCAAGAACCAGAGGCTTCTTCAAGCCCGCCGCCAGTCCGACATGCGCATCGACGTAAGCACGACACTTGTTGCAGCCGGCATCGAACGTGGCGTCAACGTCATGTTGATCGATCCATCCCCAGTTCAGTGGCCACAGGTGGAAGGTCACGTAGTCGACGTTCTTGATCATGTGGGCTTTGGCAAAGCACCCAGATGAATCGAAGCAACCTTGAGTGCCTTCGCTGCCAATTGAGACGAGGTGGTTGGGATCGTGCATCTTGATGAACTCGGCGGAACGCGCCACCCAGGCATAAAACGCTTGTTCCGATGTCACCGAAGGAACGCCACCGGGCCTGGGCTCATTGGCAAGCTGCCAGCTCATAATGGCAGTATCATCGCAGTATCTTGCGCCGGTTATCGAGTTGGTGCGACGAACCAGTGCGGCGACGTACTCCTCGTAAAGAGCGATAGCCGCGGTATTGGTGTAGAACCGAGCGCTGAAGTCGGCGAACTCCGGCCAGGGATGTTTGGGATCGCCGGCATCGATGTAGTGGCCGCCGTTGGTCCAGTACTGGTATGTCGCCATGCCGCCTGACCACTCCCAGAAATTGTTGAGATAGATGACAGCCTTCATGCCGCGGCGGCCCATTTCGACCAACACGTAGTCGAGCCCCGCCAGCAACTCTTTGTTGATCGCTTGCTTCACGCCATGAAACGCAAGGGGCAGCGAATTTTTCAGTGGCGACTGCTCGGAGGCGCCGAGAATGCGCACATTGTCTATGCCGATCGCATGCAGCCGGTCGAGTTCCCGTTTGAGCCTGTCGCGATTACCAATTGCGCTAGCGGAACCAAGATAGGCACCGTACCAAAGGTTGGTGCCGACATATCTGTACCCATAGCCGTCGAGGACAAAGCGCGGTCCGTCGACACAAACAAAACCACTCTTGCCAGACACCCCGCCAAGGGCCGCTGCGCAGGTCGCCGCGGTCCCGCCAACCATCACTCCCCGCCTTGAAAGCATTGCTTGTCTTTCCGCCAATCCACGTTGTGCCGATGTTTCTGGAGCCGAAATCGCCCCATGATCGCCGGTGACGTTTGCCGTCCGCAGCATCCTCCACACGCGACCAACCATTTCTGCTCACCCGTGACCATCACGCAGACTCAAGCCTGCGACACCTGGCAACGAGCGGTTCTTTCGAATCAGCGCTACGCGTTGGCTTACACAGCTGGCCGACGTCAGCGCATCCGGAGGTGTGTTGATCACGTAGTCGATAAGCCTGGCCAGGGTCGTCGTTGCAACATGCACACGCGTGTCCGAAGAGCCATAATAGATGAAGACTTCCCCCTGGCCGTTCACAATCCAGCCGTTCGAGAACACAACGTTTGCGACATCGCCGATCCGCTCCTCGTCTTCCGGCGCAAGAAAATACCCGCCGGGTGCGTGCGTTACGATCCACGGGCGCTGCAAATCCGTCATGAACATGTAAAGGACATAACGCAAGCCGGCCGCCGTGTTTCGGACGCCATGCGCCAGATGCAACCAGCCCTGTTCCGTCTTTATCGGAGCGGGGCCCTGGCCATTCTTCACTTCCTTGATAGTGTGATAGACCTTGCCGTCGACAATTAGCTCTTCTTCGATGGCGGCTCGCGTCATATCCGCCGTAAGCCCCCAACCGATTCCCCCACCGCTACCAACGCTGATGAAGCCGTCCTGAGGGCGCGTATACAATGCATACATTCCGTTCACGAACTCGGGATGAAGAACGACATTTCGCTGCTGTCCTGAATTGCTCACCAAGTCCGGCAGTCGCTCCCAATTCGCCAGATCATGCGTTCGGGCGATACCGCATTGGGCAACGGCCGCGGAAGCGTCGCTGGGTAAGTTGTGGTCCTTTCGCTCCGTGCAGAACAATCCGTAGATCCAGCCGTCCTCGTGTTGCGTCAACCGCATGTCGTAAACATTCGTGTCCACTTCGCCGGTCCCCGGCATTTCGATCGGGTATTCCCAAAATGAGAACTCGTCGACCCCAGTCCGGCTTTGGGCTACTGCGAAGAAGGATTTCCGATCCGCCCCTTCAACCCGCACGACCAAAAGGTACTTTCCATCGCGAAAAACGGCGCCCGCGTTGAACGTGGCGTTTATCCCAAGCCGCTCCAGTAGAAACGGATTGGTCTGTGGATCGAGGTCGTAGCGCCAGAACAACGGGGTGTGTCTCGCTGTAAGCACTGGATAGTGCCAACGACGATAGATGCCATTGTATTCCACCTGAGGAACGTTTCGACGCTCGAGCAAGTTGCTGTGGCCGAGTTGAAGTGTTTCGAGTCGGTGATCGAATTCGTTCGGCATAGAAAGGACTCCGGTGCTAATTGACTTTTTCTTTGCAAACGGGCGTCGCGCTTGGTGCCGGCCGACGGTTGACGAAGCCGGCTGATACCAGAGCACGGATATTCACCGGCATTTTGTCCAGCGGGACCATACGATCCTCACGCATGAAAGCCGCCACACGAGCGGGCCGATTGCAAGCGTCGCAACTGTTTGGATATGCCCACGCGCCATTGAGGAATTCCCCTCCCCACAGCAAAGCCCACGCAGGATTTATGGCATCGACCGTCTTTCTGCTCGGCAGAAAGCCGACCTCGGACAATGCAAATGGCACGGTCCCGCCCGCCTGCTTCACGTTGGAATGGCCGTCGGTATATTTGGAACTATCAGGATCATCCTCGTATACATCGATGCCCACCACGTCCGGCTTGTTGCGACGGGGAAAATATCGGGACGCGTCGGGCACATCGCGATCGGCCGACCAGATCCAGATCAGATTGTTGAGTTTGTCCCGGCCAACCAGTTCGTCATGGAGCGCATCCCATAACTCGGGATAGGCGTTCTGCTTTCCCCACCAAAACCAACCACCGTTCATTTCGTGGTAGGGTCGAAACAAGACAACGACGCCTTTGGACTGAAGAGCGTTGAGCACCTTTGCAATGGCGTCGACGTCGGCAAGCCACAGCTGGTGTTCCCTTGTTCCCGGCGTGAGAAGGGCTTTCAGCGTTTCCGCACTCATCGGTTTTTTCACGCAATCGAAAAATTCTCCGCGGGCACAGACTTCCACTGGGTTGCGCTCATGCCAGGACATTGTCACTAAGCCGCCGGACGCTGTCTGCGCCACCGCTCGTCTAACGAGGTACGATGCGTAAGGCGGCTGAGCGATGACGTTCATCAGTTCGAGGCCGAGAATTGCCGGGCGCGTTCCGGTCATGTCAAATAACCGGTCCTGCGACGTGCAATCGAGATAAACTTCGTACTCGTTCACCTGCACTCCGGTGAGCGTCTTGTGCTGTTTCTGCAGATCGGAAATGAAGCGCAGAATTTCTGCTCGTTTGGTGGCGATTGCTGCGCCGCGCGCATGTGCTGCAGCAGGGACCATGGACGCGACCAAACAGAACAACGCCGCCCTTAGGCGCGCTAGAATATGCGGATTGGATCGGCTCATACGCATCGTTTTGCCATTGCCTGTTTTTGTCGCAACGACTTGCGAGCTACGCCGGAATCTGTGGCTGAGCGGCGACACGGTTTTGATTCCATTTGGCGAAAAACCAGATATAGCCGTAACAGAGAATCGGAATGACAAACGAAACCGTCAGTCCAATCGCGTCGGCAGCTCGAGCCTGCACCATGGGGATCAGAGCACCGCCAACGATGGCAGCGACCAAAACGCCTGAGCCGCGCCCGGTCAACGGGCCGAGACCCGAGATCGCAAGCGTGAATATGGTCGGGAACATGATCGAGTTGCACAGTCCGACCAGCAGGATGGACACCAATGACACAGATCCCGCGGTTACGATCGAAATTATGACCAGGACGATCGCAACGGTGCAGTTGACAGCGAGCACTTTTGCCGGCTGAACGAAGCGCAATAGTACTGCGCCGATCAAGAAACGGCCGACGGCGGCGCCGCCCCAATAAAAGCTCAAATAGCTCGATGCTTCCGTCGTCGTCATTTGGCTGATGTGGGGCGAAACGATATAGGGGATAAGGAAGCTGCCAATCGATACTTCAGCGCCGACGTATAAAAATATTGCCACTACTCCCAACACTAAGGCGGTGTAGCGCCACAGACTATCTTTCGTCTTCACTTCGTCGGTCGACTGCATCGGAACGTTCGGCAATCGGACGATCCACATCAGCGCCGAAAGTGCGAGCAATACCACGGCGATGCCGAGATATGGCATCTGAACGGCCCGTGCGTCGTGCACGCGGTCGGCCAGCGAAGCGACAGCTCCCCGCGCCATTGTTCCAGATCTGGTCTGCGACAGGATAAGGAGGCTACCGAACAACGGCGCAAGCAGTGTACCGACCGAATTGAACCCCTGGGCCAAGTTCAGTCGTGCCGAAGACGTTTTCTCCGGGCCGAGCACCGCCACATATGGATTTGCGGCTACCTGCAGAATGGTCATGCCTGTGGCCAGGACGAACAGCGCACACAGAAACATCGGATAAGAGGGAACCTGTGCCGCTGGCAGGAAGGTCACGCACCCCAAGCCCATCACGCCAAGTCCAATGGCGATCGCGTGGCGATACCCGACCCATTCAACCAGTTTTGCGGAAGGCAGCGACCAGACGAGATAGCTACCGAAGAACGTGAACTGGATTAACATTGTCTGTACATAATTCATTTCGAATACCGCTTTCAGATGCGGTACGAGCACGTCGTTCAGGACGGTGCAAAACCCCCACATGAAGAACAGCGACGTTACCAACCCAAGGGCGACGGTCTGCTTCGGCTTTGCGGCGGGCCCACTGACGGTCGCCTTGGCCATGGGAATGATCATACGCATAGTCCCTTCGTTTACTGCTATGAAATGCCTGATGCCACGCCATCGCGCGGCCCTCCGCCGTTGAACATTTTATCGGAGTAATTCTCCAGGTACGGAGCGGTCGCGCTGGCCTTCCCGCGTCTCCTCCCGTCGCATTCGTTGCTCATATCGCCAATGTCTCGCAGCCCCAGACAATGCCGCATTTTCAAACAGGCCAGAGACGCGCAACGCCGGACAAAATCCGCCGATGGAGGCGCGCGTCTGCTCGAGGAAAAGTGGCGCGCTTCGAGCGATGCCGCCACCAATGATGACCAAATCCGGTTGGAACGCCTGGCACAGTCCGCTCAGCACGAGCCCGAGATTGCGGCCGAACGCTTCGAATACACTTCTGACGCGAGAGTCTGCCGCCAAAGCCGAAATCTCCTTGACGGTTCTACACTGACCGAAAATCCCTTTGTAGGCATCGCAGATCGACCGTGTACTGATCACATCCTCGATCGTTCCGTCGTTCCACGGCAGATTGTAAATTTCTCCGTTGGGCGGCACGCCTTCACCATCGGTAACGATTTTGCCACTGACGGAGAATGCCGATCCGACGCCGGTGCCCAGAGTGATACCGATCACTTTTGGTTCACGTATTTCGCTGTTTTCGATCTCTCCCAACAGGAATGCGTCCGCATCATTGAGAAATAGGACATTCTCTCGCGCCATCTTAAACATCCACGAGAATTGTTCCTTCATGTTCACGCCAAAGAGCGGCTCGAGCTTGTGCTGCATGAACGAAGTGCCGTTGGCGTAGTCAAATGGATTGGGAGCCGCCATCGCAATTCCATTGATGGCACTAAGCGATTGTCCCGACCGCACAACCGCGCGTAGACCTGCTTTTTGAATTTCTTCCAACAACTCGTCGCGGCTCGCGGCTTGGATCAAGTTGGAACAGGCCACAGCGTCTTGCCAGCCGGCACCGTTGACAACAGCCGACGCGACATGGGTACCACCAAGATCGAAGGCGAGAACTGAGTCCGACATCAATGCGCTCCCAACATAGCCAACACCGTTCAGCCTCGGATTATGCTGGAGACGCCGCGTAAGCCGACATATCGAACCTCAGCGTCCCGCCGTTCACGATCGCGTTGTGATCAATCGTGCAGTTGCGATGAACTTGACCGTTCAGGGCCGTGCCACGGACAAATGGCGTATTGGCGCCGTTGCCCGGCGCTTCGATATGGAAAACCTTGTGTCCTGCCAGATGGAGCTTCACGCCCGAAAACAACGGACTTCCCAGCGTATATTCCGGCCGTCCGGGACAGACGGGATAGAAGCCGAGCGCGCTGAGAATGTACCACGCCGACATCGAGCCAGTGTCCTCATCGCCTGGAAAGCTGTCGGGGGTGTAGAGCTCGTCGAGCACTTTGCGGACCCAAAACTGCGTGCGGTCAGGACGATCGGCATGTGCGAAGATGTAAAGCAGATGATGAACGGGCTGGTTGGAATGCGCGTATTGGCCGAACGGAACGGCCGCCATTTCCGACATTTCATGGATCTCGGACCCGTAATATCCCACTTCAAATTCAGGCGAGATTGTCATCATTTCTTCAAGCATCTTCGCGGCAGCGGCCTTGCCGCCAACGGCCGCGATGAGTCCGGGGATGTCATGCGGCGCATCCCAGCGGTGCTGCCAGGCACCACCCTCGACATACGGATGGCCCCACGCGAGAGGATCAAATGGCGAAAGCCACGAGCCGTCCGCCTTCCTTCCACGCATGAACTTTACGGTCGGGTCGAACACGTTTTTCCAATTGCGTGAACGCTCCAGGAACAGCGTCTGGTCCGAATGCTTGCCAAGTGTCTTCGCCACTTGAGCGACGCAGAAATCGCAATACGCCGCGTCTACGGTCTCGGTCACGGCCTGATGCACATTCTCAACGGGCAGATAGCGATAGCGCAGGTAAAGCTCGAGCCCGACTCGTCCACGCCCGGTGCTCGGATCGCCGGGCGTGGTCGCCTGCTGCCGCATGGCCTTGTAGGCCTCAGCGAGATTATATCCGCCGATCGACTTGACGGCAGCATCGGCAAAAAGCGAGCTGACGAAGCTCCCCGTCATCGCGGCGCCATAGCCGGGAACCGGGGACTGTGGAAGCCACCCCCCCTCTCTATACGCGTTGACCCATGACTGAAGTATTTCTCCGAGTCGATCCGGCAGCAAAATTGTCATGAGCGGATACCACGCCCTGTAGACATCCCAAAAGACGTGATCCGCATACATCACGCCGGGCATCACCTTGCCGTTGAAGGCACTGAAATGGTGCATTTTGCCGTGCGCATCCGGCTCGTGCCAAATGCGCGGAAACAGGAACACACGATAGAGGCACGAATAGAACGTTCGACACTGATCGTGGCTGCCGCCCTGCACTTCGATGCGGCCGAGATGTTCGTTCCAACGCTTGCGAGCGTCTACACGGAGCGATGAAATCGATTGGCTTCCGACTTCCCGCGCCAAATTGAGCGCCGACTGCTCGAAGGAAATGAACGACGTGCCGATCCTGACTTCGATCTGGCACTTGGGCGGAAAGCGGACTACTCCGACGCGATGATCACCTACGTCCTTCACCTCGAAGCTAGTCCAAGGATGCGCGAATTCGAGGACGTAATAGGTGGCAAAGTTGTCTGGAACACCGTGCCCATGAATCGTCGACGCGAACAGGATGCGCCTATTTTCCGGATCGGTCCTGACGGCGCCGCCCTGACCCGGGATATCGAACAGCAGGCCGCGGGTTTTGTCATCCTGGGTCGCATCGAATGCGACGACGAGCATGGCACATCGTTCCGTCGGCACAAGCTCCAGTTCGGCGCGGTATCGCATCAGGAAAAGCTTGATCGAATACGGCGTCAGACGGGCATCTTCCGGTCGATACGACGATGCGCGGGTGGCAGGATCCGGCTGAGCCTCTCCGCTGAACGGAAGAAATGTCGCGTAACCGTAATCGCCAGCGGCGCCGCTCCACGGCGTGAATTGATGCGTGCACCGAATGCCCTGGATGCGGCGGTTCTCCGGCTGAAACAGCCAGGGAGAGTCGGCGCGCGACTGCAACGTCCAATGCGCCATCCCGAACGGGAGAGCCGTCAAAGGCAACGTGTTTCCCCGCGAATATTCGAACGTCGAATTCGTGCCCTGCAAAACATTTACAAGGTCGACATAGGACTGCGGACCAGTGGCGAGGTTCGCCCCATCCTGAGCAATATTCGCGGCAGCAGCTGCACCATGCAGTTCGCCCGCAAGAGTCACGCCAACCGCCACGAGGCCGGACCCCTTGAGAAAGGTTCTCCGACCCTGCTGGAACGATGTCTTTCCTGAATTGGATTCCATTGCTCTATCTCACATGCCGGTGACCGGCTTTGTGTGCCGCATCAACATCGGGATGGACTGCCGCCAAGTACGGGTTGTTCAGGTCGCAAATCTCGGGCCGTCATGCGCAGAGCCATCGATCCTGAGTCGGGTGGCAAAGCGAGACTGGCGGAGGTTCCTGGCAGGCGCGCTCTGAGCGGCATTGCCGTCAGCATCGCGCCCGCCCGAAACTTAAGAGCAGGATGATGGGGAGGGGATCATCCTGCTCTCACTTCACGCGAAGTTGGACCTAAAACTTAGCGCGAACACCCATAGTGATACGCGGCTCAAACGCGTTGTTGCCGACGACCGCGTAGGCCTGGTTGATATAGAAGCGCTTGCCTTCTCCGAGCAGGTTCGAGCCCTGCACGTAACCCTGCAACTTCGACGTAATGTTGTAGGTGGCCGAAGCGTCCAGGTAGAACGTACTCGCCTGGTATTCTTCCGCGCCGGACACGCCGCCGAAATTGTCTGCCACTGCGATCTTGGAGCGATAATTGCCAGCGACACGAAGCTCCAAGGTGTCGTCCTGGTACCAGAGCACCATATTGCTCTGATACCTGGAATTGTCCTGGAAGCCGTACGAATGGCCCAACATGTCCTTGCCGACATTGCTCGGCGAGTAAGTGAAGTTGAGTTCCATTCCGGTATTAGCCAACAGTCCCGGAAGGAAATCGAAGCCCTGCTTCCAGCCGGCTTCCGCGCCACGCAACGCCGCACCCTTGCCCTGAACTGGGCCGGTGACGGTGATGCAGGAACGCACGACACCATCGAGGTCCGGAAGATCGCAACGCTGGAAGCTGCCGCCTTTGATGAAGCTCGCGACGTCGATGTAGAACAGCTCGAGGTTCACCATGCTGTTGGCGCCCAGGTAATATTCGAGCGACATGTCATAGTTGTCGGAACGCCACGGCAGCAGATTGGGGCTGCCCGCCTCGTTGGCGCTCGAGACATGGAAAATGCCCGTTGCGCTGTCGATCGAATACCCGACGCTGAAGCCGCCGCCCCATTGGCTGAGATCCAAAAGCTGCATGTTCTTGGCATAAGCCATGCGCAGCTTCAGATCGTCCTTGAGATCGACGCTCAGGTTGACTGCCGGCAACACATCGGTAAAGGTCGTGTTGGTCTTGATCGCTGGCCCCGGAAGCGCGGACATGCCGTAAGGCAGACCCGAGCCGTTCGAGTAGTTGCTCACCCGCAAGTCGGTCTCGATGACCTTCACGCCGGCGCTCAGGCTGTAGGGGAATGCAAGGCCCTCAGGAAGATCGGTCGTGCCCGCAATATTGGCCTGAACGTAAGCGCTGCGCTGATCGAGCGACACATGGTAGGTGTCGTTCGGGTTGTCGCTGCGAACGCCGCCCGGATACAGCGAGTTGATGAACGCGATCGGATCATCCAGCACTTTCGGGTTGAGACCCCACGCGTTGATGCCGGTACCCGCCATGTTTTTGTAGTACTTGAAGTTCTTGCCGAACACGGCGGGCAAAGTGGATGCGTTCATACCCGCATAGTAGTTGGCAATGTAGTAGCCGTTCGCCGCGTCGCTGGCGGGAGTGGTCCCGTTGCCGGCAATGCAGCTCCCGGCGTTCATCTGCATATCCGACGCGATCCACTTGACGTAACATCCGGTGGAATTCGCAACGTAATTGCCAGACGCGTCTTGGGAATAGGCGCCGTGACCGCCCCACACCGGGTAGACTTCCTGGAAGCCCTCATGGTCAACCGTGCGTTGGCTGGTGCGAACGCCGAAGTCGAAGCGAACACCGGATTCGCCAAAGGTATAGTGCCCGTCAGCGCGCAGCACGAGCATGTCGGACTTGCTCTGGTTCGCCCAATCGTCCGACAGGGTGCCGATACCCCAGGCATTTTCGTTGGCCATCACCGCCGCCAGATTGTCGGACGGCTTGTACTGAACGGCACTGCCACGGAAGTCGGCGGCCATGGACGTGGCGGCCGGCGCAAGGCCGAGCGCATTGTAAACGCGGTTGCCGCCCGGAATGCCGGAAACCGGCATCACAGCCGGGAAGATGTCTGTACCGGCGGGGACCAGGCTCGGCTGATGGTTCCACTGTGAACCGTCATTGACGTAGAAGTTGATGTATCCCTTGGTATTGAAGGACGCGGCATCCGCATAGATCGCACGCACGTCACCTGTGAAATTTCCACCGTTGTCGTAATCGAGCTGGAAGTTCCAATTGCGTGACTGCGTCTTGGAAAGCGTGTTGTTGGCGGTCATCTGGGTCTGGCCGCCGTATTTGGTGGCAGCTTCGGTCCAGAAGAGTTCGCCCGTCGAATTTTCCCACCCGGCCGGCGCCGCAACACCGGTATCGTGACCGACGGTGGGAACGAAGGTGGCAGCCTGCCAATTGACATTGCTATAATCGAACATCTGGTCGCGTTCGTTTGCCACCATGTTCGTATAGAAGAAATCCATCGTCGCCCGGAGGCCCGAGCCAAGTTCGCCCTGGACGGACGCGTTGAAGCCCTGGCGGGTGCGCTCGACCATATCGACGTCGGCGTCCCAGTCCTGGAAAAACGTATAGGCGTGCGTGGCGTGGCCGTCGCCGTCGACGTCGACGTCGCACCCGGTTGCCTGGTACGGGAACGTGCCGTTCGCATTGCGCGTGCACGCCGCCGGGTTGAGGATATGCACGGCACTGGGTATCGGGTAATTGCTGTACCCGTAGCCGCTCAAGAAGCCCCTGCTGTCCGCGTTCGTTGCGGCTGCCGAATTCTCGCCTTCAAGCGCGAGAGTGCCACCGCCGTTGTAGTTGTTGGCTTCCGTCACATCGCTGTACGTGCCGGAGATCAAGATGCCCCAACGCCCGCCATTGTAAGCGACCAGACCGTTTACTTCGGGGTCCCACGAATTCGAGGTCGAGCCATGCACGGTGTCGCCCGAGACCGTAACCGTCCACCCGTCGTTGAGGTCACTCGGCCGGCGGGTTTTCAGGTTGATCGTACCGGTAATGCCCGCATTCAGTAGATTCGCAGTCGCCGATTTGATGACGTCAGCCCCGCCGAACAGCTGAGAGGGAATGTCGCCATAGTTCGGCTGCACGCCGGTGATCGAGCTGCTCGACAAAAACACTTCGCCGTTCAGCAACGAACCAACTTCCGGCAAACCGCGAATATTGACGCCGCCGCCTTCGCCACCGCTGGAACGGTCGATCTGGACGCCGGTAATGCGTTGCAGCGAATCGGCGATCGTCGTGTCTGGCAGCTTGCCGATGTCTTCGGCAACGATGCTGTCCTGAATCCCGCTCGCGCCACGCTTGAGTTCAACAGCCTTCCTCTCCGAAGCCCGGATACCGGTGACGACCACGGTTTCCATCGTCTGGGCATCTTGCGCGTACGCCGATCCGGCGGTCATGCCGAACAGCAGCGCAATAATAGAGGCTGAATTTCTTGGTGACATACCTTCCTGCTCCTCTCGTTTTTTTGGTTCGGCCGGGGAGACAACGAGCCCACCACCAACCGAACGACTGACCCTCAGGTCAGTCCCCTTCAGCATCATCTCGAGAGCAGCAATAACGTCAT
The DNA here is from genome assembly GCF_056722145.1 of Rhizomicrobium sp. Lineage (NCBI taxonomy): Bacteria > Pseudomonadati > Pseudomonadota > Alphaproteobacteria > Micropepsales > Micropepsaceae > Rhizomicrobium > Rhizomicrobium sp. Next base: position 17,050 of record NZ_JBWZET010000046.1, read on the forward strand.
AATCGCCTTTAATTGCAGGCAGAACCACACCGCGAAGCTTCTCGCCGGGAGCCAGAACAGATACGCCGGCTTGGCGCGAAAACTCCTCGATCGACCTTCCAGCTTCTTCTGAGGGAATGTCGAATTGTCTAGCCTGTGCGGATGCTGGCGAGCTGCACAACACACAGACGAGCGCAATGCACCCACCTGCAGCAGCCCAGATTACTCTGGTTCCCACGCCTCCCCGCTTTAGTCCCCGCTCTTATTGACTGTTATTGCCCTCTCCTGATGCGGAGCAGAAGACGGGCGACCACCAAATTTCCCTCAGCCATTTGAGCTCGATCGACGAGATATTTTGACTTCGAGCCCACGGACCTCGACATCCAATCCCAATACTGCAGCGGCGTCCCTGGCGAACCCTATCGGATCGTGAGAGATGTAAACGCCTGTGACCGTCTTCTGGGAGACCGCAGGATCCACAATGATCCGGACATCGCTATAGCGCGCATATTCGATCGCAGCATCTTCAAGTGTTTCGTCATCGAAAGCGATTTGCCCGTGCTGCCACGCCAAATCGCGGACCACCTTTGCTGGCGGAATCGGGATGGCGCTGATGGGCGCGTTGTGCGGCGCCACCGCTTTCGTGTTAGCGCTCACGCGTAGCGGAGCCGAAGAAGAAGCGTCTGAACGCCTCAGCTCCACGACCCCCTCTTTCACAAGCACCTGTGTTGGCTTCTGCGGCAGCACCGAGACGGTAAAGCTCGTGCCAATGGCCCGAATAAGCGTGCCGTTGGCCTGGACGACGAACGGGCGGTTCCTGTTTTTTGCAACGTCGAAGAGCGCTTCGCCTTGAAGCAGGCGTATGTTACGCGCTTCAGGCGTGTACTTGACGGCAATACGGGAGCCGGTGTTGAGCGTGACCAACGAACCATCCGTCAGGGGAATTTCCCGCACCTGACCGACACCTGTCGCAAAGACCTGCTCACGACTACGCCGCCAAACATCGACACCAAAGACGCCGGCCGCCGCCAGACTTGCCGCAATCGAACCGGTCATGATGAGCCGGCGGCGGCTCCAGCCGGGAATGTCCGCTGCCGGCGTCTCCAGCAGAATGTCGCGACCGCTGCTGCACGCGCGCGATACGCGCACCATCGAGCCTTCCGCCCGGGCGTAGGCGCCCAGATGGCGTTTGTCAGCCGAAAGCCAATGCTCAAATTCCTCCTGTTGCTCGGGAGTTAGTACTCCCAAGTCCCGGAGAGCCGCCCACCTGGCTGCCTGCTGATCAACTTCCCGGCTTGTCGATGACATCTTCGCCACTACTTTCCATCGCCATAGAGGACGAATTCGCCCGATTTTTCCCTCCCCTTCCGAATAGGGCAATGAGCACGCGTACCGACTCTGTTAGGTATCTCTCGACTGACTTTTCACTGACGTTGAGCCGACGAGCCACTTCTTTCTGGGATAAGCCTTCTACGCGACGCATTATTAATGTCTGCCGGCATCTCACCGGCATGCTCGCCAATACATCAACAACAGCTTCTACTTCCTCTTGGAACTCAAGCCGTTCTTCAGCATTGGCCTCCGGTACCGGTACCGACAGGGCCTCGAGACGCCCGGTGCCCGCAATGGACACGACTCGCGAACGCCTCACATGATCGATAACGATGCCGCGAGCCGTTTGAACCGCATATTGCTTGGGATGCTTTATCGATTGCAGTGGGGGACCAGACAATATGCGGGTGTAGGTCTCTTGGATGACGTCTTCGATGTCGAGGCCGAACACCCGAATGCCCCTTAATCGGGCACGGAGTAGCGCCTCGTGCGGCAACACATTGCACGCAAGCCAAGCCGCCCGCTCACTGAGGTCATCCAACATGTCAATAGAAAATCACTGCGTATCAAATTTGCAAATACGTTTGCGGTCAACTTTGTTCAGATTCAGACAGGGTGTGGCAATATGGAAAAAGAGCCAGAATTCGCGTGAGGGATATCGCTCGATTGTTCGTCTTCTGTCGTTTTGCTCGCAATGCCGAACAACGAGCGCTGGGCGCTTGGTAGCGCTACGCGCTGGCTGTCGCTGAGGCGCACGCAGAAAGGGGTGCTTAACTCTTTAGTACGTCAAGATCGCCCCCGGGTCGTGCTCGACATTCGGACTCGGACATACGCGCGATAAGCGAAACATCGATTCCAGCTGTTGACCTCGACGCCGGCGCTGAAGGAGAACCTCCTCATCTGCTGGACACAGGATGCCTTCCGCATATCGCTGCTTGGATTTTGGGAACGGCGAAAGCTGGTCCATCAATCTGATCAGAGAACCGCTGTGACCTCATCCGGATCGTTGATCAGAGTAATTCCATTGCGGGTTGGACCTTTCAGCAAGTCCCGAACTTGCTGCTAGCTAGCTGAGCGATTCGATGGCTCCGATCGCCTCACGTTTATGCTGCGCCTATGGTGACGCCTCTGCTTCAAGTCGAGGAAGCTGATCGCGTCTTCGGGCTGAACGGGCTCGGCGGCGACGTTCCAACTAACCTTGGCAAGCCAACTTCGAGAATTCCTACCGGCCCGCCGCCAGCATGGTGGACACCATGTGGACACCACGACTAAAAGCAAAAAGGCCGCTTGCGCGGCCCTGTCGTAAGCACCTGATTTTCCTATCCACTTTGGAGCGGGCGAGGCGAATCGAACGCCCGACCCTAACCTTGGCAAGGTTATGCTCTACCCCTGAGCTACGCCCGCGTTCCAAGTGGGAGGCGGGTTATGGCCCGTCCTCGGCCAGGATTCAAGCGGCTTTTCCGCGGGGCGTAAAGCGGAAGGGGCAGAAACCGCGCGGCGGACTGACGCCCCCCGGCAAAAGGTGGATTTCCCGGGCGTCAGAGCGGGTTGGCGGGCGCCGGATCAGACCTGCCCTTCCACCAGTTTGATGAACATCTGGTGGGCGCGAGCCTGCAAATCGGCCAAACGCTGCTGCAACGCGGCGAAGCCGGGCGCATCGGCGGCGCGGGTCAACAGCAGCTTGAGCCCGGGCGTGGCGGCCTCGGGATCGAGGGTGCCGTCAAGGGCGATGCGCAACACCTGCATCAGGGCCAGCTGCAGCGCGGCGGCCTCCGTCAACACGGCGGCATCTGCAACCTGCAGATGACCGGCGGCCGTCAGCGCGTCAAGGGCGGCGAGCGTGCCTTGGTTCAGCGCCGATGGATCGGCGGGACCATAGCGCAGCTGCAGCGTCTGGGCGGTGAACTCGATATCCATCAAGCCGCCGCGGGCGTATTTCAAATCCCAGGCGCTCTTGGCGCCGATGTTCTCAGCCACCTTGCGGCGCATGGCGCTGGCATCGGCAGAGAGCTTCTCCCACGCCATCGGCTGGGCGAGCGTGCTGCGCACCACCGCCATGATCTTCGCCGCCAGCGCATCAGGCCCGGCGATGACGCGGGCGCGCGTCAGGGCGAGCCGTTCCCAGGTCCAGCTTTCGGTGGCGTGATAGCGGGTGAAGGATTCCAGGCTCACCGCCGCCGGGCCCTTGTTGCCGGTGGGGCGAAGCTGCATGTCGACGTCGTAGAGCCCGCCTTCGGCGGTCGGCACCGTCAAGGCCGCAATGAAGCGTTGCGCCAAGCGCGCATAATACTGGCTGACCGCCCACGGCTTGCCGCCGTCGGACGCTTCCACGCCGGCGGGCGCGTCATAAACGAAGATGAGATCGAGATCGCTGCCGGCGGTCATCTCGGCGCCGCCGAGCTTGCCCATGGCGATCACGGCAAACGCCCCGCCCGGGACGCGGCCGGCGGTTTCGGCGAGTTCGTCTTCGCTGCGAACGAGCAGGCCGTTGATCACGGTTTCGGCAATCGCGGCAAAGGCAGGACCGGCAGCGTTTGGCTTGGCGAGGCCCTCGATCACCTGCACCCCAACGCGGAAAATCTGTTCGTGGGCAAAGCGACGGGCGGTATCGAGCACGGCCTCGTAGCCGGCGGAGCGCGCCAGCAAGGACTGGAACTGCGTCTCCAGCTCGGCCCGCTCGGGCAGCGCCATCAGGAAGCCGGGATCGAGCAGGGCATCGAGGGTTGCGGGGGCGCGCGACAGATGCGTCGCCAGCCGCGGTGCCGAACCCATGATCGAGGCAATCAGATGGAGCAGCTCGGAGTGGGCGAGCAATAGCGAAAACAACTGCACACCCGACGGCAGGTTGGTGAGGAAACGATCGAACTGGGCGAACGCGGCATCGGGATCGGCGGTGGCGGCGAGCGCAGCCAACAGCGGCGGAATCAGCTTCGTAAGAAGCTCGCGGGCGCGCGCCGAGCGGGTCGCGCGGATGCGGCCGTGATGCCAGCCGCGGATCGCGCCGGAGACATGCGCCGGGTCCTTGAAACCCATGCGCCGCAGCGTCTCCAGGGTTTCGGGATCGTCCTCCACACCAGTGAACACCAGACTGCCGCCCTCCCCCGCCAAGGGCGCGGCGCGTTCGAACAGGCGGGCATAATGGCCCTGCACCGTCTGCAGCCGCGCCAGCAGCGCCGCACCGAAGGCGGCAACGTCGCCATAGCCGGCAAAACAGGCGGTGGCGGCGAGGTCGTGCGGATTCTTCGGCACGGTGTGGGTCTGCTCGTCATCGGTCATCTGCAGGCGATGCTCGAGGGTGCGCAAGTAACGATAGCATTCGGTCAGTTCGCCCGCGGCGGCATCGCTGACATGACCGCGGGCGCGCAACGCCTCCATCGCGCCGAGGGTGGACGGCACCCGCAACGACGGATCGCGGCCGCCGAGGATGAGCTGCTGGGTCTGGACGAAGAATTCGATCTCGCGGATGCCACCGCGGCCGAGCTTGATGTTGTGGCCGGCGACCGCGATCTCGGAATGGCCGTGAAACGCGTGAATCTGGCGCTTGATCGACTGGATGTCTTCGATGGCGGCGAAATCGAGATTCTTGCGCCAGATGAAAGGATCGAGGCAGCGCTTGAGAAAGGTGGCTGCCGCGGTGGTGTCGCCGGCGCAGGGCCGCGCCTTGATGAAGGCGGCGCGCTCCCAGTTCTGGCCCATGCCTTCGTAATAGCTTTCCGCCGCCTCAGTCGAAATCGCGATCTGGGTGGCGCCGGCATCGGGCCGAAGGCGGAGGTCGACGCGGAAGACATAGCCATCCACTGTGACGTCGGCGATCAGCTTGACGACATGCTTGATGATGTCGATGGCGGCACCGCGGGCATCATCGCGTTTCAGGAAGGGGAATTTTTCCGCCTCGTAGAAGATGACGAGATCGATGTCGGAGGAATAATTGAGTTCGAAGGCGCCGTACTTGCCCATGGCGAGAACGACGAGACCGGTGGCGGCCTCGAGGTCGGCGGCGGGCCAGCTTTCGTATTCGGTGCCGGCGGCAGCCTTCTTCAAGGCGAAGCGCAGCGCGCCCTTCACCGCCGCGTCGGCGAAACGGGTGAGGCTTCTCGTGACGTCTTCAAGCGCGAAGACTCCGGCGATATCGGCCAGCGCCACGACCAGCGCCGTCTGCCGCTTGGCTTCGCGCAACGCCTGCATCGCCACGCTCTCGCTCGGAGCGCCGGCCGCCGCAAGCGAGGCCGTGATCGCTTGCGCCAGGAGAATGTCGGGACCATCCATGAAGAGGCGCGGCAGCAACGCGTGTTCGCGCACCGCGAGGCGGGCGAGATACGGGCTGTTGCCGAAGGCGGATTCCAGAAGCGCACGGATCTCGCCGTCGGGGATGTAACCGGTTTCGGCCAACTGCTCAAACGTCCGCCCCGCGCGGGCGCGGTCGAACGGGGCTGGAAGCGAAGCGGGCGAAATCGCGAACATGGGGAGATAGTAGAGCGAATAGCGATCAAACCAAAACTGTCATCCCCGACTGAGCAAGCGCAGCGAAGGGAAGGACCCAGGAGCAGACGTTCGGTTGATGCGAAAGAATGAGCGCCGGCCTCATCCGCGACCAGCGTGCGGCGCGACCACCTGGGTCCCCTTCCCTCGCCCGCGCTGATGAGGCGTCGCCAAACCACAGACGCTGTGCGGCGCGGGCTCGCCGGGGATGACAGAGGAGGCTATTCGCGCGACTGCTTCTTCACAAACGTCCGCGGGAAGGTGATCGTCGTTTTCAGGCCCGGCGCATTGTCGCCAAGCGTGAGTTTGGCTTCGTGCATGCGGGCGACGGCGGCGACCAGCGACAGGCCCAGCCCGGTGCCGGGGGAGTTGCGGCTTTTCTCCAGTCGCACGAACCGCTCCAGCACGCGGGGGCGGTCCTCCTCGGGAATACCGGGGCCGTTGTCGGCAATCGTCAGTTCGACGCCGGCCGGGGTTTCGCCAGCCGAGACCCAGATGTGGCCGCCCGAGGGGGTGTATTTGATGGCGTTGTCGATCAAATTCGCCAGCGCCTGACTGACCAGGCTGCGGTTTCCTTCGACCGTGAGAACGCCCGACGGCGCCACATCGAGCGCGATTTCCTTCTCCTCGGCGAGCGGCGCGTAGAGATCGGCAACATCGGCAACGATGGCCGACAGATCGATCGCCGCCATCGAACCGCGGGTCATGCCGGAATCGGCTTCGGCGATCAGCAGCAACGCGTTGAAGGTGCCGATCAGCCGGTCGGTCTCGGCGATGGCGGAATCGATATCGTCGAGATGGGGATCGTCGGGGTTCAACTTGCGCTGCATGTCTTCGAGGCGGTTGCGCAAGCGGTTGAGCGGGGTGCGCAAATCGTGCGCCACCGAATCCACCACCTCGCGCATGCCCTTCATCAGCCGCTCGGTGCGTTCGAGCATGACGTTGAGGTTTTCCGCCAGCGTATCGAATTCATCGTGGCTTTGGGTCAGCGGCACGCGGCGGGAGAAATCGCCGGCGACGATGGCCGAACTGGTGCGGGTGATGGCGTCGAGACGGCGGAGAATGTTGCGGCTCAACAGAATGCCGCCGGCGATGCCGAGCAGCAGCATCAAGCCGACGCTCCACGGAATGGTGGTGAGGAATTTCTTGCGCGCCACCTTCTGATCGGTGATGTCGCGCGCGACGAGCAGGATGTAGCCGCCGGGCAGCGTGAAGCCTTCGCCGCGAGCGGTGCGGGTGACGGTTTCGCTCTGCTGGGCACGCTGGTATTCGAACTCGAAGAAGCCGCCGACGGATTTCGCCGACTCCGGCACGCCAAGCAGGTTGCCGGCGATCACCGCGTCAGCCGGGCTCTGCAGATAATAGATGCCGTTGCCGTGCTGGGCGACGCGCGATGTGATGACGTCGGAGAGCCCGATCACGCCCTGGCGCAGATAGATATCCCTGAGGCCGTTGACCTCGGCCTCGATGGTCTGGTCGGTCTGGGAATCGAGGACGCGCTGCGAGTTCCACCAGGTGAATGCGACCAGCACGGTCGCCGTCACCGCGTAGAAAAAGACAAATATCAGGGTGATGCGGAAAGCCTGCGTGTGCAGGACCCGCTGCGCCCAATGGAATGTTCCGCTATTTCGCCGCACGGATCATGTAACCCGCGCCGCGAACCGTATGCAGCAACTGCGTCGTGAAGCCCTTGTCGATCTTGGCCCTCAGCCGCGAAATGTGCACGTCGATCACGTTGGTCTGGGGATCGAAATGGTATTCCCACACGCTCTCCAGCAGCATCGTGCGCGTCACCACCTGGCCGGCGTGGCGCATCAGGTATTCGAGCAGACGGAATTCGCGCGGCTGCAGATCGATCGCCTGCCCCTCGCGCGTCGCGGTGCGGGTCAAAAGATCGAGTTCGAGATCGCCGACCGCCAGCTTGGTCTTGACCGCCGCCGGCGCGCGCCGGCGCATCAAGGCATCGATGCGGGCGAGCAGTTCGACGAAAGCATACGGCTTGGTGAGATAATCGTCGCCGCCGGCCTTGAGGCCTTTGACGCGGTCGTCCACCTCCGACAACGCCGACAGGAACAGGACCGGCATGGTGTTGCCGTGCTCGCGCATCTCGGCCACCACGTTCAAGCCGTCGAGTTTCGGCAGCATCCGATCGATAATCGCGCAATCGTAGGGACGGGAAAGCGCCAGCGTCAGCCCGGTGTCGCCATCGGCGGCATCGTCGACCACATGGCCGGCCTCCTTCAATCCGTTCACCAGATAGCGCTGCGCCTCAAGATCGTCTTCCACGACGAGGATGCGCATGCCCAGCCTCCATTTATGTTCTATGCAGCGCCCGATCGCGGGTCGCTTTGGGTGAGAGACGGCCCCAACGGCAGCCGCCAGTACGGGCCTCAGCGTTGCAGCTGAAGCCCGGCAGGAAAGATTCAAGTGCGGTCGATCGGGATCGCGACGAAGCGCGACATGCCGTTCGACGACACCAGCAACAGCACACTCTTGCGGCCGCTCGAGTGGGCTGCCGCAACGCTTTTCTGAATATCCAGCGGACTGTGGACGGCCTTGTTGCCGACCGACACCACCACGTCGCCCGCCTGCAAGCCCTCTTCGGCCGCATTCGAATCCGGATCGACCTGGGTGATGAGCACGCCTTGAACGCCGTCGTCGACATTGTACGCACGACGTACATCTTGGCTCAGCGCCGTGAGCCCCAGGCCCATCGCCTTGCCGGTCGGCGCAATCGAGGCGGGCCCGCTGCCGGACTGATCGCCATTCGACGCGACCTGCGTTTCGTGCTTGGCGCCGATGGTGACGTTGACGGTATCGCGGCGGCCATCGCGCAGGATGGTGAAGGCGGCCGACCTGCCGGCCGACAACGACGCCACCCGGCGGGTCACGTCATGGGCATCGGCAACGTCCTTGCCGTTGATGGCAACGATGACATCGCCCTGACGCACGCCGGCACGCGCCGCCGGGCTGTCGGGAACGACCGACACCACCATCGCGCCCTTGGGATCGGTCACGCCGAGCGAGGAGGCAATCTCCGGCGTCACCGGCTGGATCTGCACGCCGAGCCAGCCGCGATCGACCTTGCCGTGCGCCTGCAGCGCCGCCACCACGTCCTTGATGGTGGACGCCGGGATGGCGAAGCCGATGCCGATCGAGCCGCCGGTCGGCGAATAGATCATCGAATTCATGCCGATCACCTGGCCCCGAAGGTCGAAGGTCGGACCGCCGGAATTGCCCTGGTTGATCGGCGCATCAATCTGGATGAAGTCGGTATAGGGCTGCTCGGCATTGCCGATGTCGCGGCCGATCGAGGAAACGATACCCGCCGTCACGGTGTTCGACAGGCCGAACGGATTGCCGACCGCCACCACCCAATCGCCGACGCGCAGGGCGCGGTCATTACCGAATTCGACGGTGGGAAGCGGCTTGTCGGACTTGACCCGCAGCAGCGCCACGTCGGTCGCCGGATCGGTGCCGACCAGTTTGGCATCGAGCGTTCGCCCGTCGGGCAGTTTCACCTTGATCACCGTGGCGCCGCCGACGACGTGATTGTTGGTCACGATCAGGCCGGACTTGTCGATGATGAAGCCCGAGCCCATCGAGGTCGCCCGGCGCGGCTGCGGCCGCATCTGCGGCATGCCACGGCCGCCGAACTGGCGGAAGAATTCCTTGAAGCCCTCGGGCACATCATCGCCATCCGGCTGGGTGACCCGCTCCTCGGCGGTAACGCTGACGACCGCCGGGCTCACCCGCTCCACCAGATCGGCGAAGCTGAACGGCGTGCCGTTCTCCATCATCCGCGGCGGCGCACCCTGGCCGCGCTCGGGCGCTTCATAGCGCGACGCGGTACCGGGCTCGGCCGCATGCTGGGGCAGGAGCGCATAGGCTCCAACGCTGACGAGGATCACTGCCGCGGCCGACGACGCGGCCAGCACCGCTTTGTTGCGCTTCATGTATGCCACGACCTGCTCTTTGTTCATTGGTCCCACTCTCCATCCACCGGGGAGTATGCCTGAGATACGACCAAAATCTTGCGATATTATTTCTCAAACATGAAAAACAAGCAATGCTGTCATTTTCGCCGAGCCTGACGGGCGACCGAGCGATTTAGCGCGCCTGAGGCGCCGAGAGGCGTGTATTTCTCGTCATGGTGACGGCGCATGCTGGGCGTGCACGCAAAAATGGCCGGCGCGCGCCCAAGCGAGCCGGCGGTTTTATGCCCGAAGCGAACAGCTCAGTGCTGCGCGAGGTGGAAAATGTCCTGCGCCAAGCCGGTATTGTACTGCAGGCCGTCCAGCGTCAGCGTCAGCCGGTGCGGCCAGTCGGCCCGCGCCAGGTTCTTGCGCGCCAGGGCATGCCAAACCGCTTCGTTGAACAGGCCCGTCGTGTCCTTGGTCGCCACCACGGCGTTGCCGAGGTGGAAATGGTCGCCGTGCGGCTGCGGGAAGCGGGTGATGGTGATCTCGCCATTGGCTTCGCGCACCGCAAAGTCGGGCAGCGTGGCCAGACCCTGCAGAATCGTCAGGGTGCGAAGCTGAAGGGCGTTAAGCTTGAGCGGATTGGATTTCGGCGGCATTGGCTTCCTCGTGCGCGGACGCCCAGTGAGGTGAAACAAACCCGTCCGGCAGACGGCCGCTGCGAGGCGGCGTCTTCGACATTCGGGCTACCGGCCCGAGGAATTCGAACCAGCCATCCTTCGTTTCGCACGATTGCAGATATTGGTCGAGTCCGGCGAGCGCCTCGAACCGCTCCGGCACCGCGCCAGCGTCAATCCGGCCCAGGGAGGCGAGCCAGGACGCGGTCGCCGCCAGACTGACCTCGACGTGCCAGCTGCCGCCTTCGCGAATCCGGCGCAGCAGCGCCGCGGTGATGCCTGCCGCCGCCAGCATGCCGGTGATGGTCGCCAGGGCAGCCCCGGGGATCAGCTCCGGCTGGGCGGCTCCACCATGACGCGCCGCCATAAAGGCCCCCTGCTCGGCCGCCAGACCGCTCGCGGCTTGCGTCGTTTCCTCCCAGCCGTGACGACCGGCCCAGGGGCCTTCGAAGCCGTAGGCGGACAGCGACGCCGTGATGATCCCGGGCGCACTATGGGCCAGGGCGGCGGACGAGAAGCCGAGCCCGCTCAGCGCGCCCGGCCGATAGGACTCGACGAACACGTCGGCGTGGCGGGCGAGCTGGCGCAGCGTTTCGGCACCCGAGGGCGTCGCCAGATCGAGCCGGGTCCGCCGCTTGCCGGCGCCGTAGGGTGCATCGAGGCTGTCGGCCGCGGGCAGATGCTCGGCCGAAACCGCCAGCACCTCGGCGCCCTGCTCGGCGAGAAGACGGCCGCACAACGGCCCCGCCACGACGCGGCCGAGGTCGAGCACCTTGAGCCCGCCGAGCGGGGTGGCGCTATCGCCGAGGCGGGCCGGCGGACCGGGCGCGACTTTGGTCAGAACGATCGGCGCCCCGACCAGGCGCCCCGGCACCGAGGCGCTCCATTCGGCCTCGCTGCGCACGATGGCGCCGCTGAGCGACAGGAATGCCATCGCATCCTCGAGCGCCAGCGCATTCCATTTGGCGACCGCCTCCAGTACCGCCGCGCTTTCGTCCTTGGCGTTCAAAAGTTCAAGCGTACGACCACTCAGATGCGGGAACCCGCCATGAAGATAGAGCCAATGGCGGTCGGCGCTCTGATAGAAGCCGGTGGCCGCGTTCGGCGCCAGCGCCGGACGAATCGTGGTGCCGTTGAGACGGACCTGCGGCATCGTCAGGCCGGCGGCAGCGCGCAGATCGACGCCGATCTCCTGGCGATCGCCGCCGCGAAAGCGCCAAACCTCGGCCGCCGTCGAGGCGGCGAAGCCGAGCGCTGCGGCCGAAGCCATAGCGACGCGGAACGGCGACGGCACAATGGCGTCTGGCCCGTCAAAATGCGGCCGCGACAGCGGCGCGATGGCGGCAGCACGAAGAAGCGAATCGAAGGCGGCGTCTGGGGTCATGGACGATCCCATTGTTAGGCCCGGATAGTAGCAGCTGCAACGTCTTCAGTAGCCCGCGCCCGCAAAGTGTCGGGATTACGACGCGGCAATCACGCCGGCAGCGACTGCGCCCCGGCGGCCTTGCCGCGACGGCGAAGGAATTCGGCTTCCGAGTCGTCGAACAGGCGCTTGGTCAATTCGAGCGCCAGCACGAACTGGCTTTCCACCACCTCGCGGCGCGGCCCTTCGGCCGTGCGCAATTCCTTCAGCAGGTCTTCGCTGTAGCTGCGCACGCACAGGCAGGCTTCATCCATCGCGTTCTGGTGCTTGGCGCCGAACGAGCCGGCAGCAGCGAGATGTTTGGTGCCGTTCAACACGGCGGCATAGCGCAGCGCCCGGTCGGCGCGCTCGGGATCGATCGGACGGCCGAGGTCGGGCACCTTCGGTCCGCCGGAATAGCCGGCCTTGTGGGTCGGAAGCGCACCGGCGATCTCCTTCGGCGCCTTCTCCATGAAAGTGTCCATCACGCCGCCGACGGCGGAGCGGTCCTTCAACAACCGCTGGCCCCAGCGGCCGGTGCGCAGGATCTCCACTTCCTTGACGATGGCGCTCGAAATGTCGGTGAACGAGGCGAGATGGCGGATCAGCGCATCGGCGTCGAAATTGGGATGGCGGATGTTGATGATCGCGGTACGCGAGTCTTCCATGTCGGCCAACAGCACGTCGCCTGCCAATCCCATGTCGGTCGAGGAAATCAGCGCATCGTGGCTCTGGCGCGCCACCAGCAGCGCCAGCTTCAGCGCTTCCCACGGCTTGGCGAGGCGGCGCATCGCCACCACCGACACCAACGGCGCGGCATCGGCACTGATTTCCAGAACGGTATCGAAAATGCTCCGCAGGCCCCACAGCAGTTCTTCGGTCAGCACCGGCGTCGGCTTCGGCAGCAACGCCTGCACCGCGATCATCGAAGCGGCGCACTGCAGCACCAGCGCGACATCGACGGCGTCGTCGGCAATCGCATCGCCCCCGAGCGCGGCGGCGGCGGCCTTGCGGTTCTTCTGCAAGGCTTCGCTCATCGCCTGACCGGCGATCGGCCAGAAGCGCTGCGCGAGATCGAGCGCCTGATTGTGCCGGGCGGTCAGGGCACTGGTGCGGATGTCGGCGGAATAGGACGCGGCCTGCGCGGGAATGACGGTGTGGCTGACCCAATGCCAGATCGGAACGACGTGGGCGCGCAGAATGCGGCCCTTCTGTTTTTCACGCCGCGGGACGTTGACGAGCAGATCCTCGAACGGGCGGCAGAACAGGCGCAGCGGCGTCGGCGTACGGCGGCGGCTTTCATCGTTGCGCAAAACCGGGCGCAGCCCCTCGAGAATGAGTTCGTGCGGCAGTGCCGAACCGTCGGCGAGACGGTCGAGTTCAATCGCAGTCGCCAGACGCGCCGCCACATCCCGCGGCAGAGTGCCGAGGAACATCTGGAGCAGCGCGGTCTTCTCAGGCGACAGCATGCAACGTCCGACCAGTGAGCGGGTCGTCAGCCTACTGTTTTATTGTTAATGGGCAATTTCCGAACGCGGCAGTCCGGTTCAGCCCACCGCCGGCAGGGTCAGAGCGGCCGAAAGCCCGCCCAAACCGGCTCTTTCCAACGCCAGACCGCCGCCATACAACTTGGAGATGTCCCGCACGATCGACAAGCCGAGGCCGGTCCCGGGCACGGATTCATCCAACCGCTCACCCCGCTCCAGCTCGCGGCCGAGGTCTTCGGGCGCCAGCCCCGGCCCGTCGTCGACGACGATGAGGCGGAAGTGGCGCCCTTCCAGGCGCTCCGCCGTCACCACGATTTTCGACCGCGCCCATTTGCAGCCGTTGTCGATCAAATTGCCGGCCATCTCTTCGAGGTCCTGGCGCTCGCCGCGGAAATAAAGCTCGTCGGGGCACTCCACCGCGATGGCGATGCCGCGGTCGGCATGAATGCGGCGCAGGACCCGCGCCAGATCCTCCAGCACCGGGGCGACCGGCGTACGATTGCCGAGCACGTTGAGCGCTCCGGCGGTGCGGGCCCGGGTGAGATAGTGATCGACCTGCCGGCGCATCACCCCGACCTGCTTCTTGACGGTATCGGCGAACGGGCCGGGCGCAGCCTCGGCTTCGGCGGCCAAGACGGTCAGCGGCGTTTTCAGGAAATGCGCGAGATTGGAGACATGGGCGCGGGCCCGCCCCACCACTTCCGAGGAATGCTCGATCAGGCTGTTGAGCTCGGTCGCCAGCGGGGCGATCTCGGCCGGGAACTGGCCTTCCAGACGCTGAGCCGAGCCGTCGCGGATGCGCGCCAGCGCCTGACCCACCTTGCGCAGCGGCTGCAAGCCCACCCGCACCTGGATGAACACCGCCGCCACGAAGCCGAAGAACAGCGCCGTGAACGACCAGAAGATGGTGGAATTGAATTCGCTGATGGCGATGTCGACGCTCGCCATGTCGCCGGCGACGATGAAGGTGTAGGCCTTGAAGTCGTCCGGGGTCGCGGTTGCCGTCACCGGGTATTTGACGTGCTTGACCACCACCCGCAGGCGCTGATCGAGCGGACCTTCGGCATAGCCCCACGAGGCGCCCTGGGTCTGTTTCAAATCCGCCGGGTGCAGGGTGTGGTCGAACATCGAGCGCGACAGCGTCACCGGCAGGCCGGCGGTTTCGATCTGCCAATAGAGGCCGGAATAGGCGCGCTCGAAACGGCGGTTCAGGTATTGCGCCCGCATCGAGATCGAGCCGTTGGCATCGGGATCGGCGGCCGCGATCAATCCGTCGAGGTCGAGCTGCAACGTGGTGTCGAAATTGTCCCGCATCGCCGAGCCGAAGGTCTCGGACAGCACCCAGCCGCCGGCCGCCAGCCCCAGCGCCGCCCACACCGCCGCCGCCAGGATCAGCCGCCCGGCAAGCGAGTTCGGCCGCGAAAGCCTAAACCTTGCGGGGAGCGTTCGGATCGTCGAGGCAATACCCAAGGCCGCGTACCGTCTGGATGAGGTCGGCCTCGAGCTTCTTGCGCAAGCGGCCGACGAAGACTTCGATGGTGTTGGAGTCGCGATCGAAATCCTGATCGTAGAGATGTTCGACCAGTTCGGTGCGCGACACCACCCGCCCCTTGTGATGGGCGAGATAAGCGAGCAGGCGATATTCCAGGCTGGTCAGCTTGACCGGATTGCCGTCGAGACTGACACGGCTCGAGCGCGTGTCGATGGTGAGCGGACCAATTTCGATTTCCGACGTGGCAAAACCGGCGGCCCGGCGCAGCAGCGCCCGCACCCGCGCCAGCAATTCTTCGGTGTAGAACGGCTTGGCGAGATAATCGTCGGCGCCGGCATCGAAGCCCGCCACCTTGTCGCTCCAGCGGTCGCGCGCGGTCAGGATCAACACCGGCATGGTGCGCCCGGCCTTGCGCCACTTCTGCAGCACCGTGACCCCATCCATCTTGGGCAGGCCGAGATCGAGGATCACCGCATCATAAGGTTCGGTATCGCCGAGAAAATGGCCCTCTTCGCCGTCGAGCGCCTGATCCACCACATAGCCGGCATCACTGAGCGCCTTCTTCAACAGGCGCTGCAAATCGGCATCGTCTTCAACCAGCAGAATCCGCATTCCTTATCCACCATTGGGGCGATGGCGCCCGCCACCGCGATTGCCACCGCGATCACCACTCCCGTGACCGCCCCCCTGGCCGCTACCCCCTTGACCGCCGCCAGCTTGGCCGCCGCCTTGACCGCCGCGGCCACCCCAGCCGCCGCCCTGGTTACCCTGGTTACCGCCCGGATTGCCACCCTGGCTGCCCCAGCCGCCTTGCCCGCCCCCGCCATTATCCTGCCAGTTGTTGCGCCGCGGCGCGTCATCACGAAACCGCGGCGGCGGCGGGCCCATCGGCGTTCCACCGACGATCTGGCCGCTCTGGGCATCAACGCTGAACCAGATGATGCGGTTGTCGGGAGTCATCCATTTGATGCGATAGGTCGCCCGGCCATTGGGGCCGAAGAACGGACCTTCGGCGTCATAGAAGCGGCCGGGTACCGTCTGGCGGACATGCGGCAGGACGCGGTCAAGCGAAGGGGCGCCGCGCCGATCCTGAGCCAAAGCCGGAAGCGCGAGCGCAAATACCAAGATCAGGGAACTCGCCAGTCGCGCGCGCATGCTTGTCTTGTTACCCCACGGGACATGAACCCGTCATGAACGCCCCATCCACGGCGCGTTCAGCCAGCCCATCCTAGTCTTACTCCCATCCCATCGGCGCACCAAATCGCGCCGACGGTTAGCGGGGCCGGGACGGCCCGAAAAAAGGAGACGACAATGAGGATCAAGCAACTTCTTTTGACGGCCGTCGCTGCCGTTATCCTGAGCACCACCGCCGCCGCGGCAAGCGACCGCGATCACGACGGGCGCCCCGACCATGGCTGGGCCGAGCGCCACGACCACGACGGCACCAACGACGCCTGGCGCGGCCACCCCGGCTGGCATTGGCGCGACGACCGTGGCGGCTGGCATGGCGACCACGACCGCTATTGGCACCAGGGCTTCGGCGGCTATGTCGCGCCCGACCGCGTCTATTTCGAATTGCGCCGCCATCACTACAATCGCTGGGACGGTGCCCCGTACTGGTACCAGGGCCGCTACGTGGTCCGCAGCTATGACCGCTTCGGCCGGCCGGTGTTCGTCGAGATGAACCCCTATTCCGGGGCCTTCATCGGCGTCATCCGCTTCTGAACTGGATTGCTCTTGGGCCGTGCGGACCGCAGTTCGCCCCTCCCTGCAGGGCCGCACGGTGATCAAGCGAAGGCCCGCGATCTTGCCGTCGCGGGCCTTTGATACAGCTTGTTACGATGTTTCCCGGGCTGATCGCAGCCAGCGTGGTAAACAGGCGCACGAGGGGACTCTTAGGGGACCACATCATGACATCCAGACTCATGCTTCTGGCCGGCGCGGCTGCGCTGGTCTTTGTCAGTGCCGCGGCCGAACCGCCGCATCCGAAATGCCCGCCCGGGCAACAACACTGCATGGACGAACATATGTCCGGCCCGATGAGCGGCCCGCACGCTGGACCGGTCAACGGCCCGCACGCCGGACCCGTCTTCCGCGGCGGACCGGGCTGGAACCAAGGGCCGGGCGACTGGCAGTGGCAGGACGAGCACGGCGGCTGGCATCGCGACCATGACCGTTATTGGCGTCCCGATTTCCGCGGCGGGTTCGTGCCGATGGATCGCCTGTTCATCGTCCTGCGGCAGCACAACTACAATCGCTTCGACGGCGAACCCTACTGGTTCCGCGGCCACTTCGTGGTCAAGTCCTTCGACCGCTGGGGCCGCCCGGTGATCGTCGAACTCAATCCCTATACCGGCGAATTCATCGGCGTCCTGCGCTTCTGAGTCCGCCTCGAAAGGCCCGCGAGGAAACCCGCGGGCCTTTACGCCTTCTTCGGCGCGCGGTCGCCGAACCACCACACGATCGCGGTGACGGCGGAAAACACCAGCGACTGCGAGATCGACTCGCGCGTCGTGCCGCTGGTGGCGAAAAACGCGGCACCCAAAAAGCCGCCGAGCCCCAAGGTCAGCGCCGGCCGCACCAAGGCGCGCACCGCATTGACCCAGGCATAGGTCGAGCCGATCGCGGTTTCCGCTTTCAGGCTGTCGCCGAGGCCGCTCCACGAGCCCGACGACGCGCTGACGGCAAGCGCCTGTTCGGTCTCCGCCGCCTTGGCCCTGGTCTGCATGTCGAGCACGCGCTCGTCGTGGCCCCATTCCTCCTTCTTCTGCGCGAAGGCTTCGCGGGATTCGAAAATGCCGATCACCTTGCCGGCGACGTTGCCGAGCAGGCCGAACAGGCCGCCGGTCAGGCCGGTATCGAACAGAGAACCGATATCCATTGCACATACTCCTTTGTTCGTGGCGCCGGAGCGCCGTTATGACGCCATGCCGGCGACAAGGAACTGCGCCAACTCGCTGTAGCGCAGGCCCAGAATCCATTTCGGCTGGCCGGCCGCGTCGCGGTCGGGCACGTCTTCGAGGAAGCGCTCTTCGACGCATTCCATCACCGGCTCGTCATGGAAGCGCGGCGTGCCGTCCGCGGCCAGCACCGGCTGGCCGGTGTCGTCGACCACCGTCATGCGCGCGACCACCGGGACCTCGCGCCGTTCCTCGGAGAGGCGGAGCACGGCGTGGCCGTCCTCGACGCTGACGCGTTCGACCTGCACCGCCACCGTTTCGCTCTTCGGGCGCGAAACCGTCCGCACCTTCTCCACCGCCGTCATGGCCGGATCGCGGCAGACGATGCCGTACTGCATCGCATCGAGACCCTCGGCGGCAAAGGCGGCGACGACATCTTCGTAGACCATGCCGACATGGAACCGCGCCGCATCGCCCTTCTTCGCCACCGCATCGATGAACTGGAACACCCGCACAGAACGCGCCAGCGCCCGGGCGACCGCAATCTCGGCTTGGTTCAGCGCCCGGATGGCGGTCTTGGTGGTGCGGCCTGAGGTGTTGATCGTGCCGGTGCCGGCATAGACGACGCTCCAACGGTACGCTGCGACGCCCATTGCATTGGTGTTGTCGTAATAGGGCCGGATGTCGCCCATCAGGGAACTCAAGCCGAGGCCGCCCGAAACCTGCATGCCGCCGTTGAAGGTCCAGCCGCCGCCATAAGCTTTGGTGAACGAGCCATCGGCGAGATAGATCGTGCCCGATTGTCCGGCGCCGGTGATGCCGTTGTTGATCTTGATCGATCCGGTTTCGACATGCAGGCCGTAACTCGGCGAGGTGCCGATGCCGATCCAGCCCGACGCGGTAATGGCACCATTGCCGGGCAGGCCCGTGGCGCCGAGGGTCTTGCCGGTCAGCGTTTCCGTGCCGCTCTTGGTGGCGACATCGCCGGGATTGGTGGCGGCGCGCCAGTACTGGCGTTCGCGCCAGTTGCCGGAACCGTCCGACGCATAAACGCCGAGATCGCCCGCCGCCGTGATCCGGCTGGCGCCGCCGAGCAGGATCAGCGATGTGGCGTTATGGGTGAGAGTCAGGTTTTGCGCGAAGCGGACGTAGCGCAGCTTGCTGGTGCCGCTGCCGAACGAAGTGATCGTCGTGGTGCCGGTGACCTGCACGAACAGGGCGTTGGCGGCGCCGAGATCGCAGGTCGCCGCCGAGGCGATCGAAATCTCATTTGCCGAAATCAGCGCACTGCAATCGCTCCACACCCCGTTGAGATAGAGAAGGAACGCCGCAGTCGGCGCGACATAGGCGCGTAGGCCGTTGAACGGCATATGAATGCGCCAGCCGCCATCGAGCGCGGCGGCGAGCTTATAAGGATAGCCGCTCCAGGCGCCGGTCGGGGCGCCGCCGATCAGATAGACATCGCCATCCTGCGGCGACGCCGGCGGGGTGTTGACGAACTGGCCGAGCAGATAGAGATCGACCATCGCATCGAGGCTCGCCAGCGCCTCGTTCCAGGTGACGGCGTTGAGTTCCTGCAACGACAGGAGCTGCGCGAGATGCAGGCGGGCGGTATCATCGGACATAGAGGGTTTCCGTCTTGGAACGGCCGCGGCCGACAACGCTCGAGCGCTGGGTGACGCGGACCGTCAGGGGGTTGGGAACTCCGGCGGGAAAATCAGACGTTTGCTGGGCGGCGCTGTAAATCTGCGTATTGCCGGCCACGCTGGCATAGGTGCGCACGACGCTGGTGCCGGAGAGGATTTCCACATCGAACAGCGCCGCATCGCTGAGCGGGGTTTCGGCGAGGAGAATCTGGCCCGCCGCCGGGGCGCGGTCACGCCGCATCCAGGAGAGCGTCAGATCGCCATTGGCGTTCCAGGTGAACCCGACGTGGCACGGCGCTGGCGGAATCAATCCGGCCGCGGTGAAGCTGAGGGTCTCGGATTGGAAACTCGTGCCCGCCACCGGGGCGCCGGACGGGCCATAGCTGAAACTATGCGGCAGGCGCGCGTCGCCCTGACCGAGCGGGATCTGCTGCATGCTGTCGTCGAGCAGCACCACGCGCGCCCCGGCCGCCAGCGGGGAAGCCATCGCCTGTTCCGTGCCTTGGCGGCCGCGCAGCAATCGCGTCAGCTTCCATTGGCTCGGCGCGGTCAGCTCGGCGTTGGCGAACTGCACGATTTCCCAATCACCATCAGCGTTCTGCAGCGCCAGCGCATTGGCACCGGCGAAGACATCGCCATCGCTCACCGAGCCGAGCGTGCCGGCGTAGAGCTTGACATACAGCGCGTTGACGCCATCCCAGTGGGCGACCGGGCCGGGCCAGAAATCGAACTGCGTCTCGCCGATGGTGGCGGCGCGGTCGAGCGTCAGGCACGGCGCCTGATCCTTGTAGAGCGCGACGCGACCGGGCCAGGGATCGGCGAAAGCGGCGACGTAAGGCGCATTCGGATTCTGCCCGTCGGCGAGAAGCGGCAGATCGAGAAACACCGCCAGCACCGGCCCCGGCGGACGCAGGCTCGCCGTTGCTGCGACCGAGCGCGCCGCGCCCGTGAAAGCGTCGTACAGCGAGGGATCGGTCGCCACCGCCGCCACGCTGCGCGCGCCGGCATCTTCGATCGAGGAGAGGCGCAAGCGGCGGACGCGGCCGGCGGCGGTGAGCTGAATTTCGTCGGTCGGCTCGAGCGCCAGCAGCGACGGCGGCAGCGCGAACCGCGCGCTCTCGCGCATTACCCAGGCATCCTGCAGCATGCGCTCGCCGATCGCGGAGGCTTCGTCGGCGCTGAGCACCAGCGGCAGGGTCGACGTGGCGATGCGATCCGAGGTCGTCACCAGCCGGCGCGCCTCGCTGACCGCCTGCTCGGAGGTGTCGGCATCGACATAGACGAGGCGCGCGGCAACCGGCAGATCGCTTTCCTGCGCCCGCGTCAGGGCGAAGGTGGAATCCTCGCCCGGAACGAGATTGTCCTCGTTGACGCCCAGCGGCGGGACGGTGCCGCGCGGCACGAAGCGGATGACGCCCTGGCTTTCCACCGCATCGAAGAAGTAGGCCGCCATCAGCGCCGCCAGCGCTTCGCGCACGCTCATGGTGTCGGTGATGGCAAAGCCGGTGACGGCACCGTGAAGCTGACTGACATCCACCGTAACGCCGCTGTCGGCACAGAGCGCGGCAACGAGATCGGCAAGCTGGACGTCGCCGAGGCGACCATTCAGCCAATGGCCAGTGGCGTAATTGGCAGTATCGCCCCAGACATCACCGAGCGCCGGAAAATAGGGATAAGGCCGCGCATCCCAGCACCATACCGCCATCCGGTCGGGATCGAGCATGGCGCCGTGATAGACCGACGACACCGGATTGTTGGCCGTCTGGCGCCAGAAATTCAGATGCGCTTCGAGAAAGCGGCGCTGGATGAGATCGTCGCGGACGCCGCTGGAGAAATAGGGATACGCGCTTTCGGCCGACTTGGGATCGTGGAACACGTTGGGCTGGTTGGCGCCCTTGTCGACGGCGGGACATCCCAGCTCGGTGAAGCGGATCGGTTTCGACTGCGGCGCCCAGGCGGTGGGCGAAGTCGCTTCAATGCCGCCGGGGCGGTCGAAATGCGCCGACGCCCACCACGACCAGATGTCCTTGGCGCGCCACACCCACGGCTTGGCCTTGCCGTCGCTGATCGGCGTGCGGGTTTGCGCGGCGCGGGCGCTGTCGGAGGCATAGTACCAGTCGTAATCCTCGCCGCCGCGAATATTGGCGGTGAGATAGGCGGAATCGTAGATCGAGGCATAGGCGCTCGCATCAAGATGCGCGCTGCCATCGCGCCAATCGCTGAGCGGCAGGTAATTGTCGATGCCAAGAAAGTCGATAGCGGCATCGCTCCACAACGGATCGAGGTTGAAGCATAGGGCGCCATTGCCGGTCTGATGCGGCGGGAACTCGCTCCAATCGGCGGCATAACCGATCTTGGCGGCCGGCAGGATGGCGCGCACGTCGGCGGCGAGCTGTTTTAGCGCCGCCACCGCGGGATAAGTCGCCGGGCCACTGCGCGACTGGGTGAGGCCGCGCAATTCCGAGCCGATCAGGAAACTGTCGACGCCGCCCGCCGCCGCACACAGCTGGGCGTAATGCAGCACCATGCGGCGGTAGCCACTGGTGAAAAACGCGTTCACTTGGGTCGCGGCAGCAGCGGTCTGATCGGGACTGCCGCCAAAACCCGGCGCCGGACTGATGGTGATGCGGCCGCGCCAAGGATAGGCCGGCTGGCCCGCCGTGGCGGCATTGTTCGACCATGGATCGGGCAGCGTGTTGCCGCTCGCGATGTCCATGAACACGAAGGGATAGAAAGTGACGGCGAGCCCGCGCGCCTTCAAATCGGCCAGCGCCGCGGTGACGCTGTCGTCGGCGGGCGTGCCGCCATAGGCCGGGCGATCGTTCTGGCGCGAGACCACGTACGCATCGCGCCGCGCCGTGCCATCGACGCTCCAGGTTTCGGGCGTGGTGCGGCGCACGCTTTCCTCGACCCCGGGCTGCACCGTGCAATGATCGGCCCTGAGATCGGTGCCGAACCAGCCGACCACCAGCGACACCGATTTCAAATTCGGCGCCAACGCCTGCAATTCGTCGAGCGACGCGGTCCAATCCGCTCCGCCGGCACCGTTGTGGGCGTTGAGCGGCGCGGTGGTGCCGAGGCCGTCGTTTTCCTGCACCAGATCGGGCGCATACACGAACTCGCCAGCGCCGGGAATGAGCGCCACGGCGGCGAGACGGTTTTCCAGCGCGTCGGGATCATCGAGCGCCAGGGCATGGACGACCTCGAACTGCAATTGCGGAATGCGGTTGCCGAACGGGGCCAGCGCCATGTCCTCGAACACGATATAGCAAAGCCCGCGATAGGCCGGCGTATTGCCAACCCCTTCGATCTCGGTGATGGCGGCATCGGGCATCTGGGTTTCGCTGCCGAGATAGGTGCGGAAGGTGTAGGCGGAGGGATCGATCAGATTGCCATCGGCCCAGATGCGGCCGATGCGGGTGACCGGCCCGGCGCACAGCCCGACCGCGAACGACATCGAATAGGCATAGCTGGTGGTCTCGACGCTGCGCGCCGCCAGGCCCTTGCCGCCGGAGGTGGCGCTCGTCTCCTTGGCGCGCGAGGCCCAGAGGATCTGGCCGGCGACGCGCACCCGCCCATAGACGCGCGGGATGGCTTTGCCTTCGACCGAGGACTGGATGGAAATGTCGGACAGGCGCGAGCCGGTGCGCCGGATCGGCGGGGTCAGCGCGCCATCGATCATCAGGCCGAGGCTGACGCCGGCAATGGCACCAAGCTCGCCGCCGCTGACGACGAATCCGAACGCCGAGAACGCACCCAGCGAGGCGCCAACCGCTTCACCGGCAACGCCGAGAACGAGAGAAGCCATGAGCAGACCTTTGGCTGGTTAGAGACGGAAGGCGTAAGCGAGTTTGCGGCGCCAGAATGGCGACAGCAGTTCTTCGCCGACGCGCTTGTTCTGGCGGGCGTGGATCAGGGTCAGGGCGCCGCCCTGTTCGCCGACGATGGCGCAGTGGCGGGCGGCCGCGCGCGGCACCATGCGGAAGAGCACGACATCGCCGGGCAGGATGGCGTCGAGCGCGACCGGCGTCAGATGCCGCGCCAGGCCATCGCGCAAACACTCGCCGGTCTCATCCCAATCGGAACGATAAGGCGGGATGGTTTCGGGCGCCGTGCCGTGACGTTCGCGCCAGATGCCGACGAGCAGGCCGAGGCAATCGCAGCCCACCCCTTTCAGCGAGGCCTGATGCA